>DDXZ01000020.1 GCA_002347295.1 Dehalococcoidia bacterium UBA2247
GGAGAAGCGGACAAATGATACTCACCGATCAACGACTGACCCGGAGGCGATGCTAGCCAAGAAAGGTAAAGGGAAAGAAGCCAAGCTCTGCTTCATGGGGCATGTCCTGATGGAGAATCGCAATGGTCTGGTGGTGGATGTGGCGATGACTCGAGCCACCGGCACTGCGGAACGGGAAGCTGCGTTTGAGATGCTGAGGAAAGTACCGGGGAAGCGACGGATCACCGTAGGCGGAGATAAGAACTACGACACAAAGGATTTCGTTAAAAGTTGCCGCTCGATGGCAGTCACACCACACGTAGCCCACCGCGAGACTTCGATTGTGGACGGGCGTACTACTCGACATTCCGGATACCAGGTGAGCCAACGGATACGCAAGCGTGTCGAGGAGATTTTTGGATGGGACAAGACGGTGGCAGGAGGACGCAAACTTAGATACAAAGGAGTGAAGCGCAACGGCCCCTCTGGTGGGAGCTTACCGCAGCAGCCTACAACCTGCTGAGAATGGCCAAGATTGCCATGGCGCAAGCCACCAAGGGGGAACCATGCCCAGTAAGCTAAAAAGTGCCAAAGAATGGCTCTAAACCGCCTCAAAGGCGGAAGTAACAAGCCGTTAAGCTAACATAAACTCATCAAAAAAGAGCAAAAACCTTAAAGAATCGGGGTGAAAACCAGAGGCAACGGCTTAAAGCCCTGTTTTTCAACACCCTGATCATGTGTGTGCCTTCTCTTTTATGGTATAGCGGGTAGTTGACAATATGAATGTGACATAATAACATGATTTCACTATCATCTTTTTCCTCGATATTCTTTAGGAGGTTAAACATGACTGTTTGGGATGCAGAACTTCAAGCGAAATCTATCAAGACAGAGCTAATGAGTGTTATACCAGACAAGAGCCTAATGCAGAAGATAGGAAAAGCCGGTTATTCTTTAGGAGAATCTCTGGCTGAGCTTGTTGATAATTCCATAGATAGTTTTTATCACAGTTATGTACTAAAAAAACCTTTAGATGACCTGACAATCAGAGTAGATATATTGCCATTATCGGGTTATATTCAAGTAGAAGATAATGCTCTAGGAATGGAATATAGGGAAGCCGTCGACTGTTTCCGTTTAGGTTCGTCAGAAAAAATAGATGCCCTTGGTACATATGGTATAGGTTTAAAGGGAGCTTCAATGGCTTTAGGAGAGCAAGTTGTTTTGCTGACCGGTCAAGCTGGGAATCAAAACTGGTACAGAATGTGTTTAGACGAAAAGCAATGGTTAAGTCAACCTGATTGGAAATTACCGTTGGAATTAGTTTCCAAGAAGAATCCGCAGCTTCATGGCACTATCGTAAGAATTACGAAATTACGCCGTGCAAGATATAGACCTGCTGAGATTGAACACATAGTAGATGATTTTAGTAAACGATATTCAGCTTTCCTCAAGGAAAAGATGATTTCAATATATGTTAACAAAATGAAATGTGCGTATAAACAACCCGAACTGCTTGATGACAGAAAAAATGGATTCAATGTAAATATTACTGGCGGATTTATATCCGGCTGGTATGGCTTTCTTAAACGCGGTTCACAGGTAGGACAATATGGCTTTGATACATTCTGGCATAATCGTTTAATTACCCAGTATGATAAAATTGGATTTACTCCACATCCAACCTTTGCACGCTTAGTTGGTGCAATTCACATGGATCATGTTCCGGTTCAGACAACCAAGCGTGGCTGGCAAACAGATTCACCTGAGTATGTTGAAGCAATTGAAGAACTGCATAAGTTTCTTGAAGCAGAAGGTATTTTAAGGCGTGCTCGTGAACTTTCAGCACAAGCAAAAATAACTAAACAAGTAAAAGACAAAGTAGATGAATATTTGGATAGTTTAGCTAACGCCATGACTAGTCCTGATGTTCTTGCAATGTGTCCTCAAGACCCTGTCAGCCCGAGTAGTGGACCTGACGGCAAAGAGGTAAGTGAATCTGGTGTTAGAGAAAAATCCATGATGGAAGTGGAGAAAAGAAATCTTAAAACTGAACAAGGAACATCACTGCCAGGTGATAGTACTAATACTAGGACTCCTACAGTTACTCATAAAGTAGAACGTGTTGTACGTATTGGCGGAAGACGCTATAGGTTTGAGCATGATTTTAGAGACTTAGGCGAAGATCAATCTTACAAAGAATGGATTTTACAAAACGAAAAAATAGTGCAAGTTTACACGAATACAGCTTTTCCGGCTTATGATACTACAAATGACTTAGCATTTTACGCTGTTAACAGTGTAGCTGAATCACTAGCGGAATTTATCGTAGGGAAAAAAGTAGAATATGAATCTGTTAATAGATTAAAAGACACTATTTTACGCAAAGCCGGGGAAATTCAATCGCAAATCTAGTGTCTTATGCTTGGTGGGGGAGGAATAAGTATTTTATACCAGAAAAGAAAATTCCAGAATGCAAAAGATTCCGTAAAGCTTGGTGCCACAATAGAAGAAGCAAGTATATTATGGGGCTTTTCGCCCTCGGAACTGAAACAATTATTATATCAGGAACAAATAAAATTAACCCCCCCGTCAGTTTCGAGAATTGTTAATGCCGACTCTATCACAAATAAGGAAACAACGGGACAACAACAGCTTAAATTAGATTTATTATCTACGTCTATAAACTCTAATCTTCTTCAGCATTTGTCAGTCAGGGAAATACAGAAGACGTCTAATAATCCTCTCGATGAGCACCCGAAAGCAAGTAAATCAGAGGAAGGTGCATGGAGCCCAAAAATCTCACAAGATACTATTAGACAAATGTTCGCTTGTCTTGCTGGTCGGGAAGGTAAAATTTTAGGATTGCGGATGGGCTTAACAGATGGATATGGTTGGAGTTTAGAAGAAATTGGTCAGTTATTTAACATTACAAGAGAACGCGTACGTCAAATTGAAAGAAAGTCATTATTCAAATTAGGACGTATTATGACAAAGGAGCTTATCCAGGAACTTTATGGCCTTGATATGGACATATACGAACTAATAAATACTATATCTTCAGAAAATACTCATTGGGTTTCGATGAGAGCTGCGATGAAATTATTAGGCTGTAATAGAGAGACATTACTGGAATTAGTTGAATCGGGAAGAATAGCGACTGTGAGAGAACACAATGGTAGGCTGTTGTATAGTAAAGATGGTCTACAAAATATAAACGTGCCTCGAAATACATGTCGAATATGTGGTAAACCAGTTCCTCAGGGACGCCATGCATACTGTAGTAAAGGATGTTATCAACTGAGATGGCAATATCAGTATTGGCCAGAAGAAAGAAAAATAAAACACAGAGAAGCAATAGAAAATTGGAAGATGCGACATCCTGAAGAATTGAAAGTAATACAGGCGCGTGCTTCACATAAGTATCAGAGAAAATTAAAAAGGATTCGACATCTAACAAATATTGCGAGTAATATATCTAAATCACGGCCGTATTAAATACTTATATTTTTATACTGATATTCTGTACTAGCCACGACTTCATCTGACACTTGAGACCTCTCTGACAGTACCAATCTGAACTACAATCGATATCTGCATAATTACTCAATACTCATATCATGATAAAATGTTAAACAAAACTTATTTATTAATTGTGAAAGGATATTTAACGTGGTTAAGCGTGAAATTAAGGTTGTTAAGACTAGGCAGGTAAATACTTATTAAAATAGTTTCATTTTATATTATCATACTCACTATAAGGTCTTCTTTTATTATTTTCTATAGTTATCCAACTATTTATCCGATTTTTAGCATCTGTAAGATTAAATGCCCTAACATATAATTTCTGTTCACTCTAATATCACCCTGATAGCTATTTTCAGTACCAGAATGGTCTTCGTAATCATGATAAACAGTAGTAAGGGTAAATAATTTCTTATTAACTCTTTTCATGATTATCTTCCATTTATTTAAATAAGATAGTGCACTTATATATTAGTGATGGCTCCCCTTCAATGCTTATGTTTGCAGTGGGGCGAATTAGGAAGGTTTAATGACTTCTAGCAAATCCTCAACAACCTTTTTCATTCCAGAGTTTGCTTTTGCTGCTAAACGGCCAGCGAGCATTGGCGAGTATTTGACCACATAATCTCGATCTATATCAAGCCAAACGGGCAAGATCACCTTTTGTCCACCTCGTTCCATGTCATCAAGCCCGTCAAGTTCGTTCTGCGGCCATTCCTTTGCAAAAAAATATGGGCTTAAGATCACAACACCATATCTAGAATTGGCCAGACCATGCTCTATGCGCTGTCTAAGTTTGTCCCCGACCTTCATTGTGAATTCGTCATACCACACAGTTAAACCATTTGATATAAGTGCTTTAGCGAGGTCTCGGACGAACCTGTCTTTGTCCTCGCTAGCGTGGCAGATAAAGGTATCCCATTTGTTTTCTGGGAGTTTTCTGGTGGCAGAATCTTTAATAATAATGATATCGTTTGAAGGTATAACATTTGATTGGGGCATTGTATAATTAGTAATTGCCTTCATTATTCTTTCTCTTTGATCTTGGTTAATAATAGTTTCAAGTAAACGGGCAAGTTCTGTAGGATTGCCTTTTTTTAACAGGCCTTCAAATAGTATGGAACGTGCACCTTCCCCATAAGCGTGGGTATGTACATTTGCTATTTGGTTGAACGAGCCTTTTTGAACTAGGAGTCTGTCCGAGTAATTAG
>DDXZ01000049.1 GCA_002347295.1 Dehalococcoidia bacterium UBA2247
AGATGTGTATAAGAGACAGATTCCCGCTCGGAGGCGGGAATGACAATGGGAGACGTTTCAAAATAATACACTACCAGTTTTTCACATAATGCTATTTATATAAACTACAGAACGAGCCTTAGAAGATTAGTTCTGAGGCTCATTTGTGTTTCTGGTGGAGACGGGGGAGAGTCGAACTCTACCTGAAACAAATACTGATTATTTCAGTAAGCTAATAATTATGGGACAAGGAACCTGTCCGCATTGTCCCGTCATTAATAGATTGTTCACCGCGGCTATGGCATCAAGCTGGAAGACCTGATTGGGGTCAAATTGAAGCTTCATGTCTTTTCTTCTCGCTTGTGCGAATCAGTAATTTTCTTCACTTCCCTTTCGAAATCATTCTCGTATTTTCTATCCTGAATCACACGAAACCTACCATATTCTTTCTCAGCCAGTTTCACTGCCACTTCATGAGAGACTGTTCCGGAATTATTCAATATCTGATATTCATTGAAATTAAGGAAAGCGTCAAGTTTATTAACCCAGTCGGTCATTTTCATCGCGATTTGTCGTGCAGCCTGATTTTCTGCGTAATCCAGATACATGGAAACAATGCGTTCCAGTTCCTTGATTTCTTTCTCGGCAAGATAGTTCTTTGCCACACTCACATCGGATTTCATAACCTTGCCATGCGGGGCATTCTTCCAGGTCTGTAATCCCATATTAGGTTTATCAGCGCTTGCCCTTTCGGCAATAAGCTCCGCGGCGGTTTTCCCGGTAATTGCCCAATGCAATTTATTCTGCACAGTCTTGAAAAAGGTCTGGGTTATTTCTGCTTCACTATTGTAATCAATACTGCACTGTTCATAGATATCGGTTATTTTAAGATAAAAGCGGCGTTCGCTGGCACGGATTTCTCGAATCCGCTCCAGTAACTCATCGAAGTAATCCTTGCCAAAACGTTTTCCCTGTTTGAGACGTTCGTCATCCAGTACGAAACCTTTGACAATAAACTCTTTCAGGGTATTAGTTGCCCAGATACGGAAGCGGGTTGCTTGACGGCTATTGACGCGATAGCCTACGGCGATAATTGCGTCAAGGTTATACAATTCTGTATCGCGGGCAACCTGACGTATCCCTTCCTTTTGAACTATTCGAAAATTTCGAATAGTTGCATCTTTCTGGAGTTCTCCTGAAGAAAATATTTCTTTCAAATGATAGTTGATTGTATGAACTTCAACTCCAAATAGCTCCGCCATTCTTTTCTGGCTTAACCAGAATGTTTCATCCTGAAAAATCACCTCTACTCTTATGCTACCATCCGGTGTGGAGTAGAAAATAAGGTCATTCTCTTGTGGTACCAGTTCGTTACTCATCTTTGTCCTCTACACTATCTTAAAGTGGTGATACTTCTGCTGTCCCTGTGTCCCCATTTGGGACAAGTTACCTGTCCCCTTGTCTAATTCCCCGATATTACCAGTCTTAAGACCTACTACTGAGTCCACATTGAACACATAAAAGGTCTTCTTGAACGATTATTGACCATACAGTTTATATGCTACGCCGATACCTTGGTGTACAAGTGTTTCTGAAAACCGATAAAGGTAGTACGGATATTTTCCACAGAGCCCAGTATCGCTTTTGCATCTTCAAGGGCTTGGTATTTGAGTTCCAGGAGCTCCGGCAGCTTCTCCTGGTCAAGCTCCTCCACCCCGCTTTCAATATATTTGGAAAGCACAAATTCCAGGAACTCTTTCTGTTTGTTGTTCAGAAAGAGGAAAATATAGGGCTGCGCCCTAGCTACCCGTGCTTCCCGGGTGATGGGTGGCACAGCAAAAGAAATATATTCCAGCACGTCGAAAAGGTCGCTCTTTTCCGCGTCTATCAGAGTCTGTATTGTGGCCAGTTCGGTTTTTCCATAACCTGCCTCTGCCAGTTGTTCCAGTAGTGCCTTACGGGTGATGGGACTGGACCATATTTTGCGCAGTTCCTCTTCACTTTTGAAGAATTCGGGTAAGGTGCCGAACAGTTTTTGCAGGAATTCTTCGGCGGAGATGGGCTTTCCTTCCGCGCTCCAGAAGGAGGTGGCTATCATGTGCTGGATTTCGCGTTCTTTGCCGTCCCCCAGCTTTACCTTAATCTTTTTCCTGGGCAGGTCGGGTGGCTCCAAAGGTTTAAATGGTTCGTATGGACGTTCCGCGATAATTTCCGGTCTTGGTTCGGGTTCCACCGGTTCCCCATCCCACTCCGGGTCGGCAAAGTGGTGATAGGCGTCGACAAAATCGTAAATGGTGAAATACTCTTTGCCTTCAAAAAGCCGTGTCCCCCGCCCGATAATCTGCTTGAATTCAATCATTGTGTTGATAGGGCGCATCAGCACTATGTTTCGTATGTTGCGGGCGTCCACGCCGGTGGAGAGTTTTTGCGAAGTCGTCAGGACTGTCGGGATGGTCTTTTCATTGTCTCGGAATTCCCGCAAATACTGGTCTCCCAGGGCGCCGTCATTGGCGGTCACCCTGACGCAGTAATTGGGTTCCTTGCTTTTTTTATTCTGGTTGATTAAATCGCGCACCGCCGCGGCATGGTCCTGAGTGGCGCAGAAAACAATACTTTTCTCATTCTGATTAACATCCTCCAGAAATATCTTCACCCGTTTGGCTTCCCGTTCTTTGATTTCTATGATTCGGTTGAAGTCCGGCTCGATATAAATTTTACCTTCTTCTATTTCGCCTTCAATGACCTGGTCATCGGGCGTATAGATATAATCGTCGAGCGTGGTCTTTATCCGCTTTACCTTGAAGGGTGTCAGGAAACCGTCGTTAATGCCTTCTTTGAGGGAATAAATGTACACCGGTTCGCCGAAATATTTATAGGTATCCACATTATCTTTGCGTTTGGGTGTCGCCGTTAAACCGAGTTGTACTGCGGGAGCAAAGTATTCGAGGATGCCACGCCATGTGCCTTCGTCGTTGGCTCCTCCCCGGTGGCATTCGTCGATGATAATAAAATCGAAATAGTCCGCCGGATATTCGCCAAAATAGGGGGTGTTATCGGGGCCGCTCATGAAGGTCTGAAAGATGCTAAAGAAAATGCTGCCGTTGGTGGGTACTTTGCCCTTCTTGCTGATCTCGTCCGGCTTAATCCGTACCAGAGCATCTTCCGGGAATGCGGAAAATTCGTTAAAGGCCTGGTCCGCCAGGTTGTTTCTATCCGCCAGGAAAAGAATACGCGGTCGGCGTTTTCCATCATGCTGCAGGTTCCAGCGGGTCTGAAACAGTTTCCAGGCGATCTGAAAAGCGACAAACGTTTTCCCGGTACCGGTCGCCATGGTGAGCAAAATGCGCGGTTTTTCGTCAGCGATGGCCGACATCGCCCGGTTGACGGCTACTTCCTGGAAGTAGCGCATGCTTTTCGTACCGCCCATATCTTCTGGCGGTACCGCATTGAACCTGTCCCGCCACAGGTTTTGACTGGTGAAAGTAAGGTTCCAGAGTTCATCCGGCGAGGGGAAAACGTCTACCGGTCCTTCTGTGCCGGTATCCATGCATATCTGGTATATTTCCTTGCCGTTACTGGCATAGGCATAATCCAGGTGCATTTTTTCCGCGTAGTTCTTCGCCTGTGCTACCCCTTCACCCAATTCCGTTTCATCGCTTTTGGCTTCGATAGCGGCCAGCTTGCGGCCCTGATGTACCAGAATGTAATCGGCGATAAGCGGTTTAGCGCGTTTGCCGCCGGTGAGGATTTTACCGGCTGTGATATGGTATTCACGCAGGATTTTAGAGCCTTCCGCCACGCCCCAGCCGCTGGCTTTCAATTTAGGGTCAATCAGTTCTGCTCTGGTTTCGGCTTCGTTCATGATTTTCCTTTAATACATGTAAACAAAGTATAGCTGTTTGTAAACATTATACCCATAGATGTAAACAAACTTATTATTCTGTTAATTCTCCATTGAAGGCTTTATGCAAAATGGATTTCTTCAATTCTTCCAGGTCGGTCAGTTTTTTCTGGTAAATCGCTTCCAGTTTTTTGGTTTCGCCAGAAAGGGCGTCGAGTTTAGCAACGATGCCATGCTGCTCGGTAAGGGACTTAGGGATACAAAGACTTATTGTAGACAGACGATTTAAGGCAAGCTTTGGCATTGCAGCAACCCTGGTGTTAAGGCCAGCTTGATTTATAAAATCGCTACTTTGTGTAAAATAATAAACAAATTTAGGTTCTATATTTGGTTTAAATACAAGTTTACAAGCATTTTCGGTCAAATTTGCACCATTCAATTCCTTTGGAATAATACCAGTTTTTCCGATTGTTCCAGCAATACTAATATATAAATCATTTATTGTAACTGTATAATATTTGATTTGTTCATATACTTTATCATTTACGTAATGAATATCGTGTAAATCAATACTCCCATAATCATTGAAATCTGTAACTCTAACATAAGGGTGATTTGTAGGTTCAGTTTCTAATCTATATCCCTTGGGAACTCTTTTACCTCCCTTTATTGCAGCTATCTCCCCGAGCTTCTTCTCTTCCCACTTATTTCCCGGATTGGCAAAGACGCTTTGCAGGTACGACTCAAAAAGCTCGCGGGCGTTTTGCAGGTTCTTTTCCGCGTTCTCTTTAGCTTTATCTATAGCATTAAAAGCCTCATCCAGAATAGCGACAATGCGCTGTTGTTCAGGGAGAGGAGCCATGGGAATAGGTATGTCTTCTATTTGCGCCTTGCTAATTGAATTAAAAACGGCTCCCGCGTTGCCGATAATCTCATTTTCATGCTTTACAAGGAAATTGAAAAGGTATTCTCCAATAATTGACGAGGATGCTTGAATAACAGCAAGACCTCTGCCTATACAAATATGCTGAGTAGAGAAATTAACAGGTCCTACAGGAGCTCTTACTGACATGAGAATATCACCTTTTTGCGCTTCTTTCGTAATATTAGTTGTCCATGTCGTTGGTGGACCTAGAAACTTATCCGTAAACTCCTTTTTCCCTTGATAGAAAGGTAGGCCGTTGCCGTTGTTATTATAATATTTACCCTCTGGAGATTGTCCCGCTATAACTTCACACACTTCCCCCAGCTTCTTTACTTCCCACCCGTTCTTCATACTATTTATTATCCAGTGTTTTACCCGCTTGCGGCGGTAAATAGTTTTCTCTGGTAATAACCCGTTTTCCGGTTTTCGCCTCCAGCTCCAGCCTGGCATTTTTAGCAATTTTACCGCCTTTTCTGCTGGCCGCTGTGTTTTCGGGCATTCCCCGGGCTTCCATGCTTGCGGCAATCTGCCGGGTAGAAAGTTCTGCCAAAGCACTAAAAATTAACTCCGCTTCGCTCATGTGGTCCCGCAGGTTCTGAGTCTTTAACCCTTTGAGGTTCTTGTGTTCCTTAACCGTTACGCCCGACCACTCCTGATGAATGATGTTGGTGAGTATGGCAAATTCCTCACCTTCTTTGATATCGTGTGTTTTCCAGTAATCGGTGAGCTTGTTGCGGGTCTCCTGTCCCATCATCCGTTGCTGGATCCATTTTTCACTGCGTTTGTGCTTGCGCCAGGTTTCCCTTGCCCGGTCTAGTGAACGAGCCGGGTCGGCCATTTCCTGCATGCGCTCGTAGCCCACTTTGGCCAGCCAAAGTTTGATTGGCTCAGCTTGAGGACTCGGGACCGATTGAATCAGCCGTAAGAGGGTTTCAGCATCAGCAGCATCGGTCAAATATTTTTTACCATCGGAGGCTTCCATTTTCAGTCGGTTACATTTTGTAACCGACTCGCTGCCTTCTTTTTTTAGCCTATTTTTTAAAACTTTCCAATAGTTTCTTGCCGTTTGAAAGTCAGGTTGTTGTATTAAAATCCGGATAATATCCACCACCGAAAAATACCAGGTCTCAGTCGATTCATCATAATAACGTCGTATTTGATGTTCTTCAAAAATAGCGATGTTGTTATTCATAATATCCTCTGTATAGTATTCAGAATTTCTGCGCTCTCTTCATCCAATTGTTTTATTTCATCCAGTATCGCGCGCGGGTCACGTAGCGCGGATTCATCTTTTTTATGCGGGTTTTTGACTGAAAGGTCATAGGTGGTCGTATCCACATCGGCTACATTGACCGACCACGAATTTTCTGAATCAGCTTTGGTTTTTTGTAATTTCAGGAACTCTGTCAGGTCGGTTTCATTGAGCGGGTTGGTCTTACCCAGGTTCCGTTCCAGATTAAGCTGGTAAAACCATATTTTGCGCGTCGCTGCCCCTTTCTCAAAAAAGAGGACTACTGTTTTCACTCCCGCGCCGGCGAAGACCCCTCCGGGTAAATCCAGCACCGTATGCAGGTTGCAGCTTTCCAGCAGCATCTTGCGCAGGCCGACCGAAGCATTGTCAGTATTGGAGAGGAAGGTGTTCTTGATGACGATACCACCCTTGCCACCCGCCTTGAGAATCTTGATAAAATGCTGGAGAAAGAGAAAAGCAGTCTCGCTGGTTTTGATGGGGAAGTTCTGTTGTACCTCGGTGCGTTCCTTACCGCCGAAGGGAGGATTGGCCATAACAACATCATAGCGGTCCTTTTCCTGAATATCGGACAGGTTTTCCGCCAGCGTATTGGTATGCACGATGTTGGGGGCTTCGATGCCGTGTAGAATCATGTTCATGATGCCGATGATATAGGCCAGGGACTTCTTTTCTTTGCCGTAAAAAGTCCTCTTCTGGAGTGTTTCCGCCTCCGCGGTGGTCAGGGACTTGCTGTTTTTCAGATATTCGAAAGACTCTACCAGGAAGCCGGCGGAACCGACGGCCCCATCATATATCCTGTTGCCAATCGCTGGCGCAACCACTTTGACGATGGTCTTGATGAGCGGACGAGGGGTGTAATATTCGCCGCCATTCCGCCCCGCGTTGCCCATATTCTTGATTTTATCTTCATAGAGGTACGACATCTCATGTTTTTCCGCGCTGGAGCGGAAACGCAATTCATCGACGTTGTTAATAACCTCACGCAAGGTGTAGCCGCTCTGGATTTTGTTTTTTAACTCATTAAAAATCTCGCCGATTTTATATTCAATGGTGTCGGGACCTTTAGCCTCGGTTTTGAATTTTCGCAGATAGGGGAATAGTTTTAAATCGACAAAGTCCTTAAGGTCATCTCCGCTTAAAGCTTTATGAAAATCTATTTTGCCGTTGCCATTTTTGGGCGCGGCCCAGATTTCCCAGCGGTATTCCGGGCTGATGATATTGACATACTTCTTACCTGTTAGTTCCGCCGCTGTTTGCCGGTCTTTCTCAAAATCATCAAGGTATTTCAGAAAGAGAATCCAGGATGTCTGCTCAACGTAGTCCAGCTCACTGCTGCATCCGGCATCTTTGCGTAGGGTATCGTCAATATTCCTGAAGGTCTGTTCAAACAATCTTTTTATCTCCTGAATAGAAGTTACCTTTTTATAATTATCAAGGTAAATAAGATCAAATTGATTGATTTGACTGATTTTTATGTACTCAAAACCAAGTCCTTATAATTAGGTCAATATTACTACTTGCTCCTATCTTGTCGCAAGATATCCCCATTTTGGAGCGTTCATTTGGAAGACGCAACCCGTCAGTTAACGCAGTTGGAAATTAAGTGAAGTTCGGTATCAAACGAGGCAGGGTCATTCAGTCATTAATTTGGGAGATGGTTATAACTGTCTTCTCCTTTGACTAGTTGATAGATGGCCCACATTGTGTCTCTCGGGCACCGGGCTAACCATACTTCATCGTCTATCACATAAAGGCGGTATTGTTCATTGATACTGTACTGGTGACGCTGTTGGTAGCCAGAAATGTCCGGTATACCCATTTCGAATATAAACAAAGCGTTAAATGTTTCCGTATCCACTTTGCTTTTCTCAAAACTGCCCGTGATTTGCTCTTTGGTGTCATCTGTATGCAGGATAGTGAGGGATTCCGGTGCGATAATATAATCGGGAGCATTCTCCTTTACCATCAGATGCGAACTTGCTGGATTACTATAATAGATGCTTTTATCATACCGATAGTAGCCAGTGATGTCTGCATTATTTGATGTGCAACTTATGTTAGAGAGCAAGCAACCGACCAGAACCAAAGGTAATATTATGATTTTTGACATGGTATAGTCTCCCCATTTTAATCCTAAAATAAAGACGTAGTGACGGGATGTTTTGCTCATTCAGAAGAGTTATCAGAGAAATATTATGAATAATATAAATAAGCAGTAATAATAGTATTATTTGGGATGAACACTTAGGATTATTACACAAATCCCCAAATATGCGGGGAGTGTGCTGCTATTGAATAGCAACCCTTATTTAAACAGCCCTTCGGTTTCTCGAGGGGCTGTTTTATTGCCCACTAAAAAAATGTCAGCGAGACAGTTTGGCACTAATAAGACGATTGAAACTAATGTTTGATTCTGCTGCTTCTGTCTGGAGTTTTCTATGCACATCCGGAGGAATACGAACGGTAAATTTACCTGAGTAACGCCTGGTTGCTAAGGGTTGAGGTATCGACTCTCCCGTAGCTTGCATATCTCTAACAACCTGGTTAACGGTATCTCTAATGCCAGCTAGAGCAGATTCCGGAGTGCCAGATAACCAACTAAGGCTGGGGAACTCGGCGCACAGTCCAATATATTCGACATCTTCCTCAGACCACATAACACGATAAGTATATTTATCCATAACTAATCTCCTAAACTTTGATTCTTGAAACTAAACTTCAAAAAATTTAAATTTTAACTATCTATTTTCTTAATTTATCGATTGCCTTGAGAATTTGTCTTACTTGATAGGCTTTACTTTTCAATCCCCAGCAGTATTTTCGCTTTTCCGATGAACTTCTCGGCGGCAGTAATGACAGCTGTTGCTCCTGTCTCGGAGAACTCTGTTTCATAGTCTGCAGATTCGCGTAGATTCATGGCGTTTAGAAAATCTCTTCCAGTCTGAGCATCCAGTTTGCCTTCTTCAACAAATAGGGCTCTTAAAGCAACGGAAAGACAATAATGACTTTTTTCACGATAGCCTCTGGAGTATACCAACGCCCGGGTGGCATGAAACATCGCATAGTAGGCTTGAATAGTTGACCATTTGTAGCGCTTCTCTTGAAAGCCAGCTTTAGCATCGCAAAGATCGCTTTCACTAATGGAAAGCTCTTTCTTGACGAGCTCCGTACCACGTTCAAAGGGAAGGATTTTCTTTTTTTCAAGGCATTGCTTAAAATCTTGATTCATTGGTACCTTGCTCCCATAAAACGATACCCCGTTCCACTTCTTCTATGAAGACCTTCTCCGACTCACCGGCTTGAAGTAGTTCGACCGGAGTCTTAATCACTGGCTGGATATGGAGGTTTTCAAAGCCTCTGGGTAGATTAAATACGCTAACAGCATTGGCTGCATTTTCCTTATTGTTCGTCACCACAAATAAGTCAAAATCGCTTTGAGAAGTGTCAGTACCCTGAGCACAACTTCCATAAAGGACTATTCGGTGGGTAATATTTTGTAAGTTCTCTACCAACGGCTCCAGCAGCAACAAATTTACCAGTTTCTTGAATTCAATCAGAGAAGGATTAGACATGTCAATAGAATAGAAGAACATCTTTCCTTCTTTTCTCCTTTTGATGGCGCCTGTGGAAAATAACTGATGAAGCGAACGGTTTGCCGAGCCATAACCTATGTCGAGGCTTCGGGCAATTTGCCGTTCATAAAATTCGTCATCGGAAAACTTAGCAAGGAAGCTTAATACCTTTTGGTTTACTGTTGCGATGATATGTGGTGCAAACATCTATAGACTCCATTTATTGAGTATATGCTCATTATAGTGAGTGATATTCTAAAAAGCAATACCTTGTTCACAAACTGTGTTCACAAACTAACACGACAGCACGGTTTGGTGGTTTGATCTCAGGATATTCAATCAAATATATTAAATAATTAATTTTTTGGTGTATCTGGTGATATGTCGGCAGATTTCAGATAATGTTATATCCTGAATGCATAAGTATCTATAGGGTGGAAGATATTACATATTAGATATAACTACCGATTCTCGCAGGATGTTTCTTCCAGGTAGGCAATACTTGAAAAATACCCTATGATTTAGCTCTAAAACAGGGTGTTGTTGTTTTTCGGGGAGAATGTCAATTGCAATAAAGGAATGAGCCGCGGCAACGGCTCATTCCTTTATGAAAACAACTAACATGATAGATCAAATATGCTGCTTGTTTATTCTTCCTCTTCAGTTTTTTCTATCTCGATCTCGCTCGCCAGGATAATGTCACTCTCGCCGATCGTACCCTCAATCTCAACTTCGAGTCCAATTGCAGGTTCACCTTCGATTTCAGCATTTTCTACATTTACCGTACGCTCCTGGTCACCTATCGTCACTGTCCAGGTGTTACCATTGATGGCGGTAATCGTTCCCTCAAACTCTAATTCCGCTGTTTCTTCAGTCTCTTCTATTTCAATCTCAGTAGCTAGAATAATATCGTTCTTGCCAACAATGCCCTCAATCTGAACTTCGAGTCCCACATCGGGAGTCCCCTCAATTTCGGCGCCTTCTACATCCACAGTCCTTTCCAAACCTTCTATCT
This sequence comes from Dehalococcoidia bacterium UBA2247, assembly GCA_002347295.1. Lineage (GTDB taxonomy): Bacteria > Chloroflexota > Dehalococcoidia > UBA2247 > UBA2247 > UBA2247. The sequence continues at coordinate 10,585 of DDXZ01000049.1, forward strand.
CTACCACCCAGGAAGTTTCACCTAATGCTACAATTGTACCCTCATATTTCAGCTCTTTTATCTCTTCAGGCTCTTTTATTTCCACCTCGCTGGCAGTGATAGTATTGTCTTCACCAACCGTGCCCTCAATCTTGGCTTTGAGACCTATTGCAGGGGTCCCCTCAATTTCGGCCTCAGTAACATTGACCGTCCGTACCTCGTCCCCTATGCTTACTGTCCAAATGCCGCCATCGATTGTCAAGATGGTTCCTCTAAATTTCAGCTCTCCGGTTGAATCACCCTCATCCTCATCGTTTATTTCGTGATATTCCTGATCCGGTCCACTTTCGCTAATTTGTGGTTTTATGAGATACTGTCCACTCTGTCCGGTTTTGATTACGGTAATATCAAAAACATAGTCTACAATGGTGCCCTCTTCTGTGATAGTAAAAGGTCTTGTAATGTGAAATTTATCGGAAGGTATCCTGATGTCGGATACCTCGCCAGCGCCGGCTTCCGGGGTTAGAGTTCCAGTAACATTATCTACATAGATGAAAGCTTTGGTGTAATCGCCTGGCTCAATATATCCATTCCAGATTGCGGTAGCATTTGTGCCGATGAGATCGAGAAGATTACCGGTCCAGGGTTCGAAGTCCTCCGGCTCAATCCAGCTTCCTGATTCACCACCCCGCTGGAAACCTATTTTGGTAACAGTAACATTCACCGAAGCGAATTCGCTAATAGCGGTAATTTCACTGGCATCGTCACTTAATAGAAACCGTAAATTTGTGCTTGTACTGGTATCCTGAGATGTGCTATCTGTAGTTGTCCCGGTGCAACCCGCTAATAACGCAAGCACTAAGAACAAACTTGCTATAATGCCCCAATATTTTTTCATTACTGTCCTCCTCAATATAAGATTATGTACATCAAATTTCTGTATTGTCTAATTATAATAACGATAAATCCGTTATTTCGTCAGTTTGTTTATTAATTATTTTCACATCTGTCTCTGGTATTGCTGCTTTAGAGTCTCCGTATAATTAGTAGTACTCCAAATGGTAAATTTTTATTATTATTATGTCAATATTACTGTAGTATACGCTTTATAGTAGGGAATATTCTGTTTGGGAAGTATACGGGAAATAAAAACAGGAAAGGCAAAAGCATGCCTCTGGCTGGAACGGAGGTTAAAAAAAGTATATAGCTAATAGCAATCAGCAGTCAGCTATCAGTAATTACCCCACTGGATTGCTTCGGCCTGGCCTGACGGCCTCCTCGCAATAACCAGGAGGGATTATGCTCTGCCCCGCCGGATTGCCACGAGCACTGCGTCGGTCTCGCAATGACCGAAAGTATGGGGGCAATTACAAAACAGGCCTCTGGAGTATAATCTCCAGAGGCCTGTATGATATTTTGGTGGAGACGGGGGAGGGTCGAACTCCCCGTCCAGAAGAAGACTGCCCGGAACATACTACAAGTTTAGCCGGCTCTTGTTTTCTCGCCGGTAAAAATCTCTGCCGACCGAGACTTAAACCAGCCAGTTGATATTTTCTTAGGACAATCCCTATCAATGTCAGGACTGCCGCACCCCGGCATTTCGTCGTCCATATCAGCCCACCAGGGCGAGGTTAATATGAACGCACAGCCTTAATTAGGCTGCGTAGGCGTATTCTGTTTCGCCAGTTATCTTTTGCCACCTTTTAACGAGATTGATGGCATTCTCGACCTGCAGTTCCGTAGCTCTCTTCCCCCGTCGAAACCACGCGTCCCCAAAAAAATTATCGGCTGACAGCTATTAGCTGTCAGCTAACGATATTCAGTTATTAATGTTTCTCTTAACATACTCTTAGCGGGATATCTTATAATCCCGCTGCATTTCTCTTTCCGCGTCCCTCTCGGCGATTGTCTGCCTCTTATCATACACTTTTTTGCCACGCCCCAAGCCCAGTTCCACTTTAGCAATGCCTTTTCTAAAGTATATTTTCAGGGGAACCAGAGTATACCCTTTCTGCCTGGTCTCGTTCATCAGATATCTAATTTGTGAGCGATGCAGGAGAAGTTTTCTCGGACGACCCGGTTCATGGTTATAAAGCGTTCCTGATTCGTAATGAGCAATTGTACTATTATAGAGCCATATCTCATTGTTTTCCGGTCGTGCATAACTATCCCGGATACCTACGTGCCCGGCGCGAATAGATTTTATTTCCGTACCCGTAAGAACAATACCAGCTTCCAGAGTGTCTTCAATATGATAATCATGGTATGCCTTGCGGTTAACACAGGCTATTTTTTCATTATGAGAGGCAGGCATCTAATTACTTTAATTATACCACTTTTGCGGAAGAGCATCCACAATAATAGCGCAAAAGTTAAAAGTCAAAAGTCAAAACAATCGCAGGACAAAACAAGTATATAACTAATAGCAATCAGTAGTCAGCTTTCAGCTATCAGTACCACCCCACACCGGATTGCTTCGGCCTGGCCTGACGGCCTCCTCGCAATGACAATAGGTACTGTGTCATCCTCGCCGGGTACCCTCTGGGTGCGAGGATCCAGGGTAATAAGATAAAAATTACTGTCTGAATAACAGGACAGTTGAAAAGATTAGCCTGCATTAAGGTAAGTAATTTGCAGAGTAATGTTATCACACTAATCCTG
>DDXZ01000018.1 GCA_002347295.1 Dehalococcoidia bacterium UBA2247
CATAACCAAGATATAAGAATGACAAAATAATACACTACCCAATCTCTCTAATAATTGACCGGATATACTCCATTATCTTACAATGCAGCCAGTATTCTTAAAAAGAAAGATAGTACATGTACCAGAAAACCACTCTCAAGAACGGGCTGCGTCTGATTACCAGCCCTATGCCTAATCTCCAATCCGTCAGCGTTGGTGTCTTTGTCGGTGCGGGCTCCCGCTACGAAAATCGTCCGCAAGCAGGTATATCTCATTTCATCGAACACCTGTTATTTAAGGGAACACATATGCGCCCCACCTCTCGGGATATTGCTGCTACCATAGACGGTGTCGGAGGAGTGCTTAACGGGGGTACCGGTAAAGAATCCACCGTTTACTGGTGCAAAGTAGCCCATGCGCACTTCCCTCTTGCCCTGAATCTCCTGGCAGATATGATACGCCATTCTCTGCTTAATTCTGATGATATCGAATCGGAGAGAAGAGTCATTACGGAAGAACTGAACATGGAAATGGATTCCCCGTCACAGCGTGCTGATATGCTCATTAATGAATTACTCTGGCCGGACCATCCCCTCGGTCAGGAAATCGTAGGCTATAAAGAGACTCTAACCGATATGTCCCGGGAAATGATACTGGACTTTGTCACCCATCAGTACACACCATCGAATATCGTCATTTCTATCGCCGGTGGCATCTCCACAGAAGAAGCAATCTCTTGTACTGAAGAAGCATTCGGCGACTGGGAAACAACTCAGCCGGTAATACCATTTCTTCCGGCTAACGGCATTCGTAAAAAGCAGAGGATTCAAACGGAAACAAGAGAAACAGAACAGGTTAATCTCTGCCTGGCAGTACCGGGATTATCCAGTACCCACCCCGACCGTTTTATCCTCAATATATTTAATGCGGTATTGAGCGGGGGTATGAGCAGCCGCCTTTTTGTTGAGATTCGTGACAAACGTGCCCTGTCATATGATATTCACAGTTATACTGACTATCTTTCTGATACCGGAGCATTGGTAATATACGCCGGGGTTAATCCCGCTAATACCGGAAACGCTATTACCGCCATACTGGAAGAAATCAAGAAAGCAATGGAAAAAATTCCGGATGACGAGTTGGCAAAAACCAAAGAGTATATTAAAGGACGGCTTTTACTGCGTATGGAAGACAGCAGTCATGTCAGCAGCTGGTTGGGTACTCAGGAACTCATGAAAGAAACAATCATGACCGTAGATGATATCAATCACGCCATTGATGCCGTTACAAAGGCAGATGTACAACGTGTATCACAAAAGCTATTTACCAGTGAAAACCTGCTGCTTGCTCTCGTCGGACCATTAGATAAACAGGGAAATATAGAGGATCTCTTGCGGATATAGCCTTTCTCAGCGTGATTTACGGAAGAGATTGAGGAACCTGTCCTGATACTCATCAAAAAGCCCCCAGCGCACCAGTTCCGTACGTAAAACAGACGGGTCAGCATTACCGCTTTCCACTTCGCCAAAGAGTGCCTCGATACCGTTACGTGCATCGCGGGGAACACCACTGTGGTCTACATCAAGCAGCCTTCTACTTCCCAGTTCGTTAACATTACTGCGCAGGGAACCGCTGGTCATTTCATGAATAAACTTCATTAAAGAGACATCCCACAATTCGTCAATACCCCGAATAATAACACTGAGCGGGTCGCCTTTCTGGTCAACTTCCTCATTTATTTTAGCAATCACGGATTCTACCGGATTGGAAACAATATTCATTATTCCCGGTTCATTCTTATAGTGATACATCAATCCCGGTTCGTGCGGTCCAAATGCCTGGAGAGCATAACGGGCATAAGCCATACCATGCTCGAACCCTTCAAAAAGATTAAGTAAATAATATGGTGTTATTATTTGCGGTTTCTCTGCCAGAACTCTGCCTTCCCGGATAACTGTTTCTTCCTCATCCTTTTTCTTTCCTTCATCAAGGTCGGCATAGGCCGGCGTAGTCACAATATAATAATGCATATTTGTCGTACCAAATGTTGCCAGTCGCTGCTTGGGTGGACGGACAATTTTCGTATTCAATAATGCATAAACGAACTTTTCTTCTTCTGTCATACTTTAACTCTGAAAGATTACCCGCAATTCTTTCTTATAATCATCCAACAATTTATAGTATTGTGAATCCAACTGATTAAGAGTAGCCCGCCATTCCTGCTGAAACTGAGGCTCCCGCTCTACATCAATATTCACAGGCATAGAAGCGCCGGTCTGCTGCTGCACGGCTCTCTGAATACGCTCTTGAAAATCCTGCTTGAGCGACTGATAGGCCTGTTCCCGCTGCAACGCGCCATCTTTTTCATAGTGATCGAGAATATACTTTATTTTACCCAGCACTCCTTCCAGAGCATTATTATCCTTTTTCAAATTACGGATACCCTCTAATGCCGTCCCAGTACTATCTTTTATATTTATGCTGCGCGGGAGTTCAATATTACTGATGAATGATTGAAAAGCACTTTTAACAACATATTTCCGAGCCAAAGGTTCCAGGGCGGTAATTTCTTTGGCTATATCGAATTTTTCTTTCATATAGCGCACTGCCAGCGCTTCTCCCTGAGGAGCATATTTCCACTGTGCCTTCTCCTCGGCGCTCGCTTCACCTAATCCTTGTACCCTCTCCATTGCACGTTCATAAGCACTTTTCATGTCTGCCATATATTTTTCCTCCCTGTACCAGAAACGTAATTTTACACGATTACTCTCTATCTATATTCTAAACAATCCCTTTCACTTTGTCATGTTTCCAGAAGCAGAAGCTAACATCCTGATATAAAATGGTACAATTTATTTTCCACTGTCATTGCGCAGGCACTTAAGTGCCTGCGCAATCTAGTGATTAAGATTAAAAATGGCAACCATCTCCCCCCGGATGGTTGCCATTTTATCCTTTTTATCAGGTAAGATTAGTACATCCCACCCATGCCGCCACCCATCTCACCACCAGGGGGCATAGCAGGAGCGTTAGACTTCTCTTGTGGCACACTGACAACTACAGCATCAGTTGTGAGAATAATATTCGCCACGCTTGCGCCATTCTGCAGGGATGAGCGTACTACCTTGACCGGGTCAATAATACCCTTCTTGATCATATCGCCATATTCATCCTTAGCCGCGTCATAACCAATGCCCTTCTTGCTTACTTTAACCTTCTCAACAATAACCGACCCTTCCTTACCAGCATTAGTGGCAATCTGGCGTAAAGGCTCTTCCAGGGCTTTCTTGAGAACGGCAATACCTATGGCCTCATCACCGATCAATCTGAGTTTGTTCAGAGCAGTAATAGCTCCAATCAGAGCAACGCCGCCACCGGGGACAATACCTTCTTCAACCGCAGCGCGGGTAGCAGAAAGGGCATCCTCGACACGGAGTTTCTTCTCCTTCAATTCGGATTCCGTAGCCGCACCCACTTTGATGATGGCCACTCCACCGGCTAATTTTGCCAGTCTTTCCTGTAACTTTTCCTTATCATAATCAGAAGTGGTCTCTTCGATTTGGGCACGGATTTGTCTCATACGACCAGTAATAGCCGCCTCATCACCTTTACCCTCGACGATTGTGGTATTGTCCTTATCGGATTCAACACGGCGGGCACGACCGAGGTCTTCTACAGTAACAGAATCAAGTTTGCGGCCGGTCTCTTCCGAAATAACCTTACCTCCGGTAAGAATAGCAATATCTTCCAACATAGCCTTACGTCTATCACCGAAACCGGGGGCTTTTACCGCAAGACAATTCAGTGTACCACGTAATTTATTAACAACAAGAGTAGCCAGGGCTTCACCCTCAACGTCCTCGGAAATAATAAGCAGGTTCTTGGAAACCTTAAGAATTTTCTCCAGAGCCGGCAACATATCGCTGACCGCAGAGATTTTCTTATCCGTAATCAGGATATAAGGATCATCAATGACTGCCTGCATGCGCTCGGTATTAGTCACCATATAGGCACTGATATAACCGCGGTCAAACTGCATACCTTCCACGAACTCGGTCTCAAAAGCCAATCCCTTGGACTCTTCCACTGTGATAACGCCGTCCTTGCCTACTTTTTCCATGACATCGGCAATAAGATTACCGATGGTTGAATCTACCGCAGAAATGGAAGCTACCTGCGCTACCTGCTCTTTACCGGCAACAGGAATGGCCTGCTTTTTTAATTCCTCCACAACAACCTGGACACCCTTCTCAATACCACGCTTTATCGCCATGCTCTCGGCACCGGCGGCAATATTCTTGAAACCTCCGGCTACAATTGCCCGTGCTAATACGGTGGCAGTAGTGGTGCCATCACCCACCATATCATTGGTCTTGGTGGATGCTTCTTTAACCAACTGGGCGCCCACGTTCTCAGTAGCATCAGCCAGTTCGATTTCTTTAGCAATAGAAACACCATCATTCACAGCCGAAGGAGTGCCCCATTTCTTATCCAGAACAACAGTACGGCCCTTGGGGCCTAAAGTTACTTTCAGCGCATCTGCCAGAGTATCTACGCCCGTTTTAAGGGCACGTCTGGCTTCTTCACCATAAATTATTTTCTTAGCGTCAGCCATTATATCCTCCTTAAATATATTCTTTTAATAGACTAAATTTTCTTTGCCATGATATCACTCTCGCGTAAAATCATGTACTCTTCGCCATCAATTTTGATTTCGGTGCCGCCATACTTGGTATAGAGTACTTTATCGCCTACTTTTACATCGAGAGCAATACGCTTACCCTCTTCACTCATTTTACCAGGCCCTACGGCAATAATTTCACCTTCCTGTGGTTTCTCTTTGGCTGTGTCAGGGAGTATAATACCGCCTTTACTAACCTCTTCTGACGGCTTTGGTTTTACCACCACTCTATCTCCCAATGGTTCTAATTTAATTGCCATCTTTTCCTCCTTATTGTATTTGATGTTTCTCTAAGATTAAATTAGCACTCTTAACCGCAGAGTGCTAATTTATAATAGTCTAATTATAGGCCTGATGCAACTGGTACTACAGCAGTTCTGCGGCATTGACAGTATATTATAGCCAATATAGCAGGTATTATTTCATTATATTATATCGCACAGTGTATTATCTCGTTCTTGCTGTTACGCAGACAACATGGTACCGATAAAATTGCGGTAACCCTGAATAAAGTCGCGGCTGGAGAGAGCATTTTTCCCCTCCAGTTGCAACTTTTTCAACCCCAGTATCCCCATTCCTGTCTCCACCCCAACCACCATTGTGTCACTATCGCTCAGCATTATCACCTTCCCCGGTACTCCTGCCTTCGTTCCCACCGGCACAGCTTCCAGAATTTTCAGAAGTTTCCCCTGCCAGCGGGTATAGCAATTGGGCCAGGGTTGCAAAGCGCGCACCCGGCGGGCAATTTTTTCTGCCGGCATCTGCCAGTCGATATTCCCGTCTTCCTTCGTAATCAGACGGGAATAAGTCGCTTCCTTTTCATCCTGAACCCGAGGAGTGATGCTATTCTCTATCCACAAAAGTATTGTCTCCCGCATCAAATATGCGCTTATTTCTGCTAGGCGCTCCTCCAGAGTAACCGTAGTATCCTCCGGACGGATAGTTTCCTCTTTTTGTCTCAGGATAGGACCGGTATCCATTCCCTTATCCATCAGCATAATAGTCGTTCCCGTAATCTCGTCACCGGAGAGGATCGCATCCGCCACCGGTGCCGGACCGCGGTGTTTAGGCAATAAAGAAGGATGGGCATTCAGACAGCCATAGCGCGGGATATCCAGCACCTCTTGTCTCAATATCTGGCCGTAAGCCGCCACCACAATCAAATCCGGACGCAGAGCAGCCAATTTCTCCACTTCACCGGCAGTCTTCAGTGTTGCCGGCTGTTCCAAACGCAACTGATGCTTCAGCGCTGCTTCCTTAACCGGAGAAAAACTCCAATTACGCCCCCGTCCCACCCGGGCATCGGGAGCGGTATAAACTGCCGCAATCTCATATTCGCTCTGCAGCAACTGCTCCAGAACAGGAACCGCAAAACGCGGTGTTCCCATAAAAACCAGTCGCATTATTTATCTCCGTGGCAAGTCCGTTAAAAATTCAATCTTAATTATAACACAGCATAATAACCCCCAAGCATCCCTTCCCTCCCTGTCATTCTTACGACTCTTTTGTCATTCCTGCGCACGCGGGAATCCAGGGTTGTTGGGGATGACACTATTGTCATTGCGAGGAAGCCGCCAGGCGAGGCCGAAGCAATCTGGCAGGGAGGTAATACTGAAAGCTGACGGCTGACTGCTATTAGCCATCCTGGTTCTAACTCCTTGTTCAAGTCAGGGTGTGCTTTTTAGATTTAACCTTTGACTTATCGTTTGTAGGGGCAGGTTTCAAACCTGCCCTTCGTATTCCTCATCACCTGTAGCGGTACGGCATGCCATGCCCTTATTTCTATTCTTATCCCTGAGCAGTAATCTAGCAGGGTGTTGAAAACCTTGTTTTGGACTAAAAAGGGGTGTTGGCTAGGCACGAATTTTGGATGATTTTCACGCATTTTGCCTTTTTTCAACACCCTGCTAGTGTGTTCAATATGAGTGATATAACGATTCACAACGTATGTGATATAATAATAATATATTTGTATCTCAGGAGATATTTGTGAATACCAGGGTGAAAGAATTAAGCCTTGAAGAATTAAAGTCTTTTATCAATGAGGCGGTGGACATGAGGCTGGAAGAACGTCTCGGCGATCCTGATATAGGACTTGATGTTAAGCCGGAAGTAATTGAAAAAATAAGAAAATCCCGCAGGAGTAAAGCTGTTGTCTCTGCTGAAGAAGTGGCGGAACGACTGGGACTTAAGTGGTAAAATATGACGTTAATTTCAGTCAGGAAGCCATAGCTGGTTTAAGTCGGCAGGACAAGCAAACAGCACAACGAATTTTAGACAGAATTAACTGGTTAAGCCTTCATATTGAAGATGTAAACCACAAAGCCTTAACCGGTCACCTTCGAGGAGCATTCAAGTTAAGAGTAGGCGATTACCGTGTTGTGTATGAGCTTAAACACAAAACTAAAGTCCTGATTGTTCGCTTCATCGCTCATCGCTCTGAAGTATATCATCTTAAATAGCTTACCAGACGAAGCGAATTTATCATAATCATGATTTTTTTATTGAATAATTTGTAATATTGGTGTGCATTGGTAATATTCCTCTGTCTTCTAGAATTTCTCTTTATGACGCTGTATACTAGCCCGACAAAACGTGATTACTGCTGCTATCATACTTATTGTGGCTTATATCGGGATTGCTTTTACCCGATTGCCTCACATTAATATCGACCGTCCCCTGGCTGCCTTGCTGGGAGCGGTACTGATGGTCATTTTTGGTATCCTTACTTTCGAAGAGGCGATTAACGCGATTAATTTTAGCACCATTGCCCTGCTGCTCGGCATGATGATATTGATCGCCGCCCTGAAAACGACCGGGTTTTTTGACTTACTGGCCACAAAATCTCTTGCTATTGCCACTACGCCCCGCCGTTTATTGATTCTCGTTGTGGCAGCTACTGCTGTGGCCAGCGCCTGTTTTGTCAATGATGCTGTTGTCCTCCTCTTCACCCCGATTATTCTTCAGGACTGCCGTATCCGGAAGATAAATCCCGTTCCTTATCTTATTGCGGAAGCTATGGCTTCCAATATCGGCAGTACTGCCAGTATCATCGGTAATCCGCAAAACATGCTTATCGGTACGGCTTCCGGGATACCCTTCGCCCGTTTCTTCTTATATCTTGCGCCGGTGTCTCTTGTCTCGGCTATTGTTCTGATACTGATTCTTTTACGCTTCCACCCTGGGAGGTAATCTCACCATTATCGGTGCTATTGCCAATATTATTGTGGTGGAAAGGGCTTCCCGCGAAGGTGTCAACATCAGCTTCCGGGAATTCTTCAAAGTGGGGGTGATGGTAACTTTACTTACTGTTACTCTGGCTATTATTATTCTGGGGTTGGAATATCAGACAGGATGGCTGAGATAGCAATTTTTCAGGAAAGAATGAGGCCATGAATAACCTGGACTTTTTAAATATTTTACTCATTGCGGTAGGACTATCCGCTGACTGTTTTGCCGTGGCGCTCGGTATCAGTGTTTCTTGCCGGACGTTAACCCGCAGCCAGACTCTCCGTCTTGCCTGCTCATTTGGTATCTTTCAGACGGGGATGCTCTTTCTGGGCTGGCTGGCCGGTACTACTATTGTCGATTTTGTTTCCGGATTTGACCACTGGCTTGCCCTGGCTTTACTGACGATTGTCGGCGGCAGGATGATTCATGAATCATTTCAGGAAGAACGTGATGAGGAAGCAAGGGATATTACGCGCTGGCTTCCTGTTATTATCCTCTCCGTGGCTACCAGTATCGATTCTCTGGCAGTGGGACTCTCCTTTGCGTTTCTGGTAGTGAATATGGTGGTTGCCAGTATTACCATCGGAATAATTGCTTTTGTGGTAACAATTATTGGATTGCTTATTGGTCAGCGTGTGGGACAGCTTGTCGGGAAGCGGGCGGAATTGGCAGGAGGGGTTATCCTTATTATCATCGGCATCAAGATTGTCCTCGAGCATACCCTATAAAATAATTATTGTCATTGCAAGGAAGCCGTCAGGCCAGGCCGAAGCAATCTGGCAGGGAGGTAATACTGAAAGCTGACGGCTGACTGCTATTAGCCATCCTGGTTCTAACTCCTTGTTCAAGTCAGGGTGTGCTTTTTAGATTTAACCTTTGACTTATCGTTTGTAGTGGCAGGTTTCAAACCTGCCCTTCTTAATCTGTCATCTGTAGGGGGCATGATATGCTCTTATTTCTCTTCCTTTTTCCCCATTACATCCATCATGGCTTTCCAGCGTTCTTCTCCCAGACATTCTTTGGCCTTGGAACACCATTCAATACAGGAAGGAGTATTCTCCTTATAGACCATAGTCCCGCACTTTCGGCATTTAATTCTTTGCTCATCGGAGAACATTTCCACTTCGGCACCACAGTTAGGGCAGCGATAAAAAGCCGAACGCAGGTTGCGTATATCCTGTCCGGGACATTTGGCATCCATATTGTGAATCCTTTCTTTCGGTTAATTAGAAAAATAGCATAGTATTATTATATCATCTATCTTTTATCTTTATCCTCTCCTCTTGTCATTTCTTCCCCTGAGCGGGAATCCAGTATATAAAATAAATCCGAAGCAAGAAATCCGAAACAAGCTGATAGCTGATAGCGGTCAGCTTTCAGCTTATAGCGCCACACCAATGGATAAAATCCGAAATACGAATATCGAAGCACGAAACAAACTCTAATTGCAAAATTACTAAACAAGAAATACGTCTCGCACCACCTTGCTGGATTCCGTTGCCGTATCCAGTACGGGACAAGCTTGCAACGGAATGGCGGATGGTGGATTATGCCCTACCTCCTCCAGATTGCTTCGGCCTGGCCTGGCGGCCTCCTCGCAATGACAATAGGAAGAGGAATAATTACACCATCTCCACGTTTGTCATCCTCGACCCGATCGAGGATCCAGGGTATTAGGGTAAAGAC
>DDXZ01000001.1 GCA_002347295.1 Dehalococcoidia bacterium UBA2247
ACTGTCCTGTTATTCAGACAGTAGTCTTTACCTTAATGCCCTGGATCCTCGATCAGGTCGAGGATGACAAACGTGGAGGTGGTGTGGATTAATACTCCCTCTCCTACCATTCCGATGCAAATCGGAATCCAGTGGGGATGGTAGAGAAAATAAACTATGCCGTCATTCCCGCGCACGCGGGAATCCAGGGTGGCCCCCCCCACCGATAGTGTCCCGAATGTGGTGGAAAAAGGAATCGGCATATACTACCCTATAGGAAAGCCAAATAAAGACAAGGGAGGATATACCGATGAAGAAAGGATACCACAAGGGACAGGAATTGACCATGTCAGAGCTGGGGTTATCGCTGGAAGAGCTTGCCGGCCAGCCACTGGAGCTGTTCGCCAGGGAGGGAGCAAAGCTGCTGTTAATGGTAGGGCTGGAGGAAGAGGTCACCGCTGCTCTCATGCGCCGGCCGTATGAGCGCAGCCAAGGCCAAGGTCGTCGGTTACCGCAATGGTCACCGTGACCGCCGGGTAAGCTGCGGGGCCGGTGTAATTGAGGTACCGGTGCCTCGGGTCTCAGATACCGAAGAGGCCTTTCGCTCCCAGCTGCTCGAAGCCTGGCAGCGCCGCAGCAAGCTACTGGAAGAGACGATTCCTCTCCTCTACGTTGAGGGGTTATCGACGAGGGACTTCAAGCGGGCACTCAAGCCACTATGGGGAAAGAGCGGATTCTCCCGCTCCAGCGTTTCACGGGCAAATAAAGCCCTCAAGGAAGCAGTGCTGGTAGCTCACGGCATCACTCGTGAAGGGGAACGGGTGGTCCTGCACCTGAGCCTCGGTGGCAGAGAGAGCACCGAGTCGTGGAAGGGAGTGCTGAATGACTTGATAGAACGGGGCTTAGGACGACCTCAACTACTCATCACTGATGGTAACCCGGGACTCCTTAAGGCGATAAAGGATGTCTGGCCGGAAGCTCCGCGGCAGCGCTGTGCTGTCCACCGTATCCGGAATGTGTTGGCGAGGGTGCCCAAGAAGAAGCAGGATGAGGTCAGAAAAGCAGTAACCCGTATATTCTACGCTGCCTGTTTTGACGATGCCCGTGATGAAGCCAGGCAGTTTCTGTCCCGCTACAGCCGGGGAGTTCCCCACCGCTTGCGAGGTCCTGGCCCAACACCTTGAGGAATGCCTCACCTTCTATCGCTTCCCCGAGCGTCACTGGAAACACATCCGCACCTCAAACGTCATCGAGCGGTCTTTCAAGGAGGTCAAGAGAAGGACCAGGGTAGTCGGTCGCTTCCCGAACGAGACATCGGCGCTGGTGATGGTTTTCAGTCTTCTGGAGGAAGAGAGGATGAAGTGGCAGAAGGTCGGGATGAGAGCCGAGGATATCGCCTGGATAGAGGAGGCATCAAAAGCATTGGAACAAGAACCAATCAGACTGGAATTCCTGGAAGAAATGCTGGTTGCTTAAAGGGATTGACTGAGATGGCAGAAGGGAATAGGATATGGCTAGATCAAATTTCCACCAGTTATGGGACGCAGCCACCACAACGCAAAGGTTAAAACCTTTCTGGATTCTCTGCACTCTGAGGGTTCCCGAGCCAGAGCATGGCAACATTTTGCATAACATCAGTTATTCATCTTACAACGTTCTCTGCTTTTCATTAACGAATTTTTCTAATACTCTGTCTAAATAGTTTATCTGTTCATCGGTAATATCCTGGTGAACACCGATATGAAGCCCATTATCCGCAATATAGTCCGATTCAGGGAATTGTCCTTCTCTATAACCGAGATATTTGAATCCGGCACACTGGGTAGGCATGGTCTGGAACATATTGCGGCTGTCAATGCCGTTCTTTTCCAGGTAATTGACCAGTGCATCACGAGTAAAACCGGTACCTTCTTTCAAGATTATCGGAAAGGCATGCGGCCCGATTTTCTCATGGGCTTCTTCCTGAATAGTAAACATATATTTATCATATTTTTGGATAACCTGCATCATAGCATGCAGGTTATGTGTCCGTTTTGTCAGTATGGCAGCATACTGCTCCAGCGCTCCCAGTCCAATCGCCGCTTCCAGTTCATTCATTTTGCAGGAGAAGCCAAAGCGTTCGAAGACGAAGCGAATATCCGTATGCGCCGGATTATTGAAACGTTTGGCGCAGTAACCGGAACCGGTGCTGACGACACAGGTCTCGCATTTGCAGGCACGGCCATGGGAGCGTAAAGAACGTAATATCTCTGCTTTTTCAGTATCATTAGTAATCACAATGCCGCCTTCTCCGGTTGTGATGATATGAGCAACATAGAGGCTGAAGGCCGCTAAATCTCCCAACGTGCCTACTTTTTTGCCTTTGTATTCGGCACCATGCGCTTCCGCCGCGTCCTCAATCACTTTTAAATGATGTTTCCGGGCGATTTTGCTGATCTCATCCATTTTTGCCGGCTTACCCATGAGATGTACCGGCATAATCGCGATGGTTTTTTCAGTGATAGCACTCTCAATCAAATCAGGATTAATATTGAGAGTTTCCCGTTCGACATCAACAAACACCGGCGTGAAACCGGCATGCAAAACGGCATTTCCGGTAGCGACAAAACTGAGCGCGGGAAGAATCACTTCATCGCCGCGGTGCGCACCATAATCATAGAGAACAGCCAGAGCAAGGGCGTCGGCATCGGTCCCGGTGCTCACTGCCACTGCTTCTTTCACCCCATAAAGAGCAGCGAATTTCTTCTCAAATTCGCGTACCAATTTACCGCTGGAGATTCTTTTACTGTCCAGTGCTTCGTTAATCAGCCGCTTCGCCGTATCGGTGATACAAATTGTGCCAAACGGGATGCCCATTTTTTTCTCAGTCATGACTCATTCCTCTAACAATGATAAATTCTACTTAAATTCCAAATCCTAAAATCCAAATTCCAGATAAATTCCTAAATCCTAAAATCCAATTTCCAAGCACCAAATAACAAATTACAATTAAGCCTCAAGCTTCAAGTTCCAAATCTCAAACTACGTTTAAATTACAAACACCAAATTCCAGATAAATAGTTTGTGTTTTGTGATTTGAGATTTGGAATTTTCTCCTCAGGCGTATTTTCGTTTAATCTTGCGCTGGAGCATTTCCGTGATGTGCTCGGCGACATGAGCGCCAAATTTTTCTGTAATCAACTGTAAATACACAGGGTTGCGGAAATATTCGTCAAAAGCCTGGTCGCGAAAACGTAAAACCTCAGCCGCAGAGAGGTGTTTGGTGGGGAGAGGCAAGGTCTCTTCAGCATATTGCGAATAGCCGTGCCATACTTCAGGTAATTTAATGTCCTGTTGAATCGCCTCTTCATACAATGTGGAGCCGGGATAAGCCATGGCAGTATAGAAGTTGATATACTCAAAGTTATAAGCTTTTGCCATATCAAGTGTCGCGCGCATCGTCTCCAGGTCATCATCAGGAAGACCGAAGATAAAATTACCGATAATAGAAATACCTGCCTCTTTCGTCATTTCAATTGCTTTTTGGGTGACATCTTCTTTCGTTTTCTTACGAACACCCTGGCGGACTATCTCACTGGCGGATTCAAAGCCATAAGCCAGCCAGTTAATTCCCGCCTGTTTCATTTTGCGCAGCATAGGAGCAGTGACGGTATCCACCCGGGCATAAGCCCAGATATTCAAATCATAACCACCGGCGATAATAAGGTCGCAGATACGGTTCACCCGTTCTTCATCGAGAGCAAATAGTTCGTCGAGGAACTTGATATTTTGCACGCCGTATTTTTTCACCAGCAAATCAATCTCGGCGACTACCTTTTCCGGACTGCGGAGACGAATTCCGGGTTTACCGTTATAGAGTGCTCTCACATTGCAGTAGCTGCAATTGAAAGGACATCCCAGGCTGGTGTAAATAGCGGCATAGGGCTGCCTGCGGTCAAGATGAGCGAAACAGTGCCAGTTATGTGCCCGATACTTCTCCATAGGTAATAAATCCCACGCTGCAAAGGGCAATTCATCCGGGTTAACCAGAGGCGCCGGAGGGCTTGCGATAACCTTACCCTGACGAAGATACCAGAGGCCGGGAATGGTACAACCGCTGACATCTTTGCCTGCTTTTAATGCTTCCAGGAGAGGCAAAACAGTAGCAAACCCTTCGCCCTGGCAAACAAAATCCGCTTTTTCTTCTTTGAGAGTCCGTTCGGGAAGAGCTGATGTGTGCAGGCCGTTGAAAAACACCTTGATATGGGGAGCCTTTTCTTTAATTGAAGCGGCAACCTCGCCGGCGGCCGTCATTTTGGGAGTAGAGGAAGCGGAAGGATTGGAACCGAGGACAATAATTCCCGCCAGCAGAGGATTATACTCCGCAACCCGGGCGGCTGTTTGCTGCGGGTTGAGATTCTCCGCTTCGGCATCGATAATCTTTACCGAATACCCTTGTTCGCGGATATATGCTGCGAGCACGCCCGCCCAGAGCGGCGGTTCGATACCGGCGAGGGAAGCACCCAATCCGCCATAGACCTGTGTCCGTGCTCCAGGATTGACTAAAAGTAAATCAAGCTTTTGTTCCAACGGATATTCTTTAACCTTCCCAAGTATATTTTTTATTATTGTAACCAGCGCAGGATGCCGGTGGTGATGCTGGCAACATCCAGGCCAAGATGAGAATGTAAACATTCTCTGCTGGCATACTGAAAAACGTACTGGTTCTCTGTTCCTAATCGTTTCAATCGTGATTGGCAGCCATTATCCGCCATAACTTCGGCAACAATACTGCCGATGCCGCCGGCAACCAGGTCTTCCGCCAGTGTCACCACCGGCTTATTCTTTCCCATAACCTGGAGCAGTAAATTATCATTAACCGGACTGAGACGGTAAAGATCAACAATTGCAGCATCAATAGAGTGTTTGAGCAGTTCCTCTGTCACTTTAAATGCCTGGTGCACCATCATTCCGGAGGCGATAATAGTCATGTCTTTGCCTCGTTTTAGTAATGCCAGGCCGTCAGAAAAGTCATGCTTCTCTTCATAGCGTAAAGGAAACTTTTCCCGGTCCAGACGGATATATTTCGGCCCGGGGTCGCGGTAAGACATCCCGGCAAAGGCGGCGACCATAATATTATCCGAGGGATTATAGACAGTCATGCCGGGAAGAATGCGCATAACGGCAGCATCTTCAGTGGCGTGATGGGTGGGACCGGATGTAGAATAAGAATACCCTGCTCCTACGCCAACTGCAGTGACATGAAGTTTCATGCAGCATAAATCAAGTTTAATTTGCTCAAAGCAGCGTAAGGTGACAAAGGGAGCAATAGAGTAGATATAAACAATTTTACCGCTTAGAGCAAGACCGGCGGCAATAGTTACCATGTTCTGCTCCGCCACTCCGGCATTGATATACTGGCGGCTAAGGTCGGTCCGAAATTTATCCAGACTGGGAGCGCCAAAATCACCGGTCAAAAGCATGACCCGGTCATCCTGACGTGCGATATCATACAGGGCATCAAAAAAGGCGTCTCTCATGCTGATATCAGCAATTTTCATGGTCTGACCCCCTGTTTAATTCATTCTCTTTCTGCTGCAGCTCTTCTCGTGCCAGGGAAATGTATTTTCCGGAAACAGAAGTCGCATGCCAGAGAGGGATATTCTCCATAAAAGAGAGTCCTTTCCCTTTGGTGGTTTGCGCGATTAGAACCAGTGGTTTCTCTGACTTCCGGGAGCGGAAATTTGCTAATGCCTGGAGAATATCAGGGAAAGAGTGCCCATCGATAACAGTGGCATCCCAGCTAAAGGATTGCCATTTTTCAGCGAAAGGGTTTAAACGGAGAAAATTCTCCGTAAAATCGGTAACTCCCAGAAAATTGCGGTCTACAATAGCCACCAAATTGTTCAGTTGGTGATGTCCGGCAAACATGGCTGCTTCCCAGACAGAACCTTCCTGACATTCTCCATCGCCCAGCAAAACAACCGTCATATATTGCTCTTTATTCATCTTCGCTGCCAGCGCCATGCCCGAACCCAATCCCAGTCCATGACCTAACGAACCGGCAACAACTTCTGTTCCCGGGATATTATTCTCGGCGATTGCTCCCAGTATACAATTTTCCTGACAGAATGTTTCCAGATTATGCAGCGGGAAAAACCCCTGGTCTGCCAGTATGGGATACAGGCTGATAGCATGACCTTTACTCATAATAAAACGGTCCCGTTCCGGCCAGAGCGGATTTTCGGGGTCAACTCTCAGGATACCGCCATAGTAGAGAGAAACGAGAATTTCTACACTGGAAAAGGCAGAAGCGAGGAATCCGGTATTAGCACGCACGCACATTTCCAGTGTTTGCCGGCGCACCCAGTTCGCTTTTCTTTCCAGTTTTATTATTTCTTGCCCTGACATATATTTGTTCTCCTGAAACTCTTAAGATTTCTCGGGCTCGTAAAAAATTATCTGACTGCCCCGATTTTCAAATTGAAAGGGGACATATAGGAGCTTATTTAAACTCTTCTTGATTTGAGTTTGTACTTCAGGCGGCGCGAAGAACAAAATAAATCCCCCTCCGCCGGCACCTAAAAGTTTTCCTCCCAGGGCTCCGGCACTGCGAGCAGCAGTATAGATATCATCAATCTCTGTTGTGGATATCTTATTGGTCAGGCTTTTCTTAAGGCACCATGTTTCGTGGAGCAGCTTACCAAAATCCGTTAAGTCATTACCATTGAGGATGGAGATTGCCTGGAATACCATTTGATACATTTCATGCAATGTTTTCTTTTTATTAGGGGTCTCTTTTATCTGTTCCCCGGCAATTTCAGAAGCTCTGCGCGAGAAGCCGGTAAAAAACAACATGAGACTTTTCTGGAATAGCGCCAGTTTTTCACCATTGATAGTAATCGGCTTAACTTGAATGGATGGTTCTCCTTTTCCAATTTCAATTTGATTAAAGCCCCCGAATGCGGCCATAATCTGGTCCTGCGAACCCACATTTTCTTTAATCATCTTTTGTTCGATATGAATAGCATTGAGAGCCAGCTCTATTTTACCCGGGATAGTACCTTTCAAGGCGTAAAGGGCATTTAAAAGACCGACGGTAAAGGCCGAACTGGAGCCTAACCCGCTCATGGCAGGCAAGTCACCGTCGTGGTGTATCTCTACTCCCTGAGCGATATTCATGAAGCGCAGAGTTTCCCTTGCCGAGGGATGCTGTATTTCATCAATATTACGGACCTGCTCCATTCTGGAATAGATTATACGGTGCTTATGCTCAAAGAACGGTGGTAAATAGCGGCAGGTAATATAGCAATATTTATTGATGGTGGTGCCTAATACGGCACCGCCGTTTTCCTCGTACCATACGGGATAATCGGTTCCACCACCGAAAAAAGAAATCCGAAACGGAGTCCGACTGATAATCACGCTATTGTCTCACTATTATTTATCGAATGCTCTCCCCAACTATTTAGATATTACTGAACTGATTTCTTTTGATGACCTGATATCCTTTTATCAGTTCCGTGATACCCTGCTGTAATGATACATCCGGTTGATAACCGGTAGCTTCAATCTTGGCATTACTCACGATGTAATTTCTTTTATCAGGGTCTTCACCGACCGAAGCTTCCACAAAGTAGAAAGCGGGTATCTGTTTTTTAATCTCTTCACATAATTCCCATTTACTTAAGTTAGCTGTGGAAAGACCAACATTATACGCTTCATTTTTCATTTTAGTGAAATTATCCAGGCAATGGATAAATGCTTTGGCGACATCCCGGACATGAACATAATTTCTCTTGAAATGAGCTTCAAAAAGAATAATAAAACGATCGTTAACGGCACGATAGGTAAAATCATTTACCAGCAGGTCCAGACGCATGCGGGGGCTGACTCCAAAGACTGTTGCTAATCTTAACGTAATGGCATTGCCGGCATGCAGGACAGCTTGTTCTGCTTCTACTTTCAGACTGCCGTAGAGAGAGACAGGATTTAAGGGAGTATCTTCGGTACAGTAAATTCCTTCCTGTCCCACTCCGTAACCACTGTTTGTTGTCGGATATATTATTATCTGGTTACTATGGCGTAATTCCAGAAGCATTTTAATAGCATCAAGATTAGTAGTGCGTGCTGCAATCGGGTCTTGAGCACAGAGGGGTGCTCCCGTTAAGCAGGCCAGAGGGATGATTGCATCCACATCCTTTAAATATTTTGAAATGACGGATTTATCACGTGTATCACCGCGAACTATGTCCAGATTTTTGTTATTACAGCAGTCGAGTAATGACGACTGGTTATACATGAAGTTATCCAGTGCCACGACCTTATGGCCTTGATTCAATAGAGCTGGCACTAATATAGAACCAATAAAACCAGCAGCACCCGTTACCATTATTTTCATGACAGAGTCTCCATTTCTTTACTCACGTATTATTGATGCATCTCTTCACTTATGCGTTGATTCCGGTACCATTGGTACGTTTTACGAATTCCTTCTTCCAGATTATTTTTTGGTTTCCAGCCCAGTTGGCTTAATCTATCAGTATCTAATAATTTCCGTATTGTACCATCCGGTTTGGTTTTATCAAAGACCACATCTCCGCTAAATCCTACAATATCTTTTACCAGTAAAGCTAAATCCTTGATCATCATGTCTTCACCGTAACCGATATTGATAATTTCAGAACTATTATAATTGTCCATCAGAAAAACACAGGCATCCGCCAGGTCGTCGATATACATGAATCCGCGACGGGGCGTACCGGTACCCCAGAGAGTAATACTATTTTTCTCCTTCGTTTTAGCATCATGAAACTTATAAATTAAAGACGCCAGCACATGTGCTGTTTCCGGATTAAAATCATCATGCGGCCCATAGAGATTGTCCGGAATTACGGAAACGAAATTAGTATGATATTGTCTATTATATGATTGACACATACGTATCCCGGCAATTTTAGCGATAGCATAAGATTCACTGGTAGGTTCCAGTAGCCCGGTCAAAAGATATTCTTCTTTCATCGGCTGCGGACACACCCGGGGATAAATACAGGAACTTGCCAGGAAAATCAGCTTCTTAACCTGCGACTGCCAGGCAAAATGAATCACATTATTTTGAATCTGGAGATTACTATAAATAAATTCCGCCGGATATGTCTGATTAGCGATAATGCCGCCTACCCTGCCCGCAGCCAGAAAAACATATTCCGGTTTCTCAATTAAGAAAAAATTTCTAACAGCTAACTGGTCAGTAAGGTCTATCTCTGCCGTAATAATATTGGTGTATCCTCTGTCCTTAAGACAGCAGATGAGAGACAATCCCTCCATTCTTGATTTGTCAGCAATAAATATCCTGGAATCTTTGTTCATATCACCATTCTAATGATAAATCAGGATTGGTTTGTCTGCGCTATAATCCATTCTACTGCCTCATATAAATTTGTCGCAATATGGTCGGACGCCGGGGGAATTTTTACCTGTTGACCCGGCAACTTGTTATCAAGGAGCAAAATTGTTTTGCATCCTGCCCCACGGCCGGCTTCAATATCGCTCATTTTATCACCGATAAGAAAAGATTTATTTAAATTGATATTGAGTTCTTCGGCGGACTGACGGAGCATTCCCGGATTGGGTTTTCGACAATTACATTCTCTTCTGTATTCGGGGATAATTCCTTCCGGATGATGGGGACAATAGTATATCTTATCGATAAAAGCATCTTCCTGAGACAGGAGCTGCCGGATATAATCATTAATGTCACGAACAACTTCTTCTGTAAAATAACCTCTGGCAACACCGGCCTGATTGGTAACTACTACCACTTTGAACCCATTTTTGTTCAGTAATTTAATGGCAGCGGCTACTTGTGGTAAAAATCTGACTTTGTTTCGTTCATGAAGATGGTCAGTGTCCTCAACAATTGTCCCGTCTCGATCCAGAAATACTGCCTTTACCACTTCAAATCCTTTTAGTTTCTTTATCATTACTGAATAGTTGTGCTTCGACAAGTTCACATACGATATGACCGATAGTGATATGTGCTTCCTGGATACGAGCCGTATTGTGGGAAGGTACGGCTAAGACCAGGTCTGCTATCTCTGCCATCTTTTCCCCATTAGCTCCGGTGAGAACGATAGTCCTGGCTCCTTTACTTCGGGCAGCTTCCAGTGCTTCCAGTACGTTGCGCGAATTACCACTGGTGCTGATACCGATTACGATGTCTTTTTCCGTCACCAGCGCTTCCACCTGACGGCTAAACACCATATTGTAATCATAATCGTTGGCTACCGCTGTTAATATGGAGGTGTTGGTAGTGAGAGCAATGGCGGGAAGGGCTTGTCTCTCTAATTGGAATCGTCCTACCAGTTCCCCGGCAATATGTTGTGCATCAGCCGCACTACCACCATTACCGCACAGAACTACCTTACCATTATTTTTGAACACATCAATAACAAGATTCACCATGAGTTCTATATCACCAGCCATAGTCTGTGCTATGGTTGCCTTTAAGCGGGCATTTTCTCTGAGCCTGCTTATAATTTCACTTTTAACAGTGTTTTTATGGTACATATTATTCATTGAGCACGGCCCCGGATTACTTTCAATCAATAAAACATTATAGTGCACAGTAATACTAAGGTAAAGGCTTTTATTGTTCCGCGACCCGTATTGCGTCAAATTAAACTGTTACCGTAGTCCTTGATGTTGCATATTAGTATTACCGGCATTTACCGGATGACGTGCCAGTTGCCACAGTTGTTCCAGGAGGTCATTAATCTGTTTCAGAAGAAGTACCGGATTGAGCCTCTGGTAAATATCCGCCAGCTCTTTTCTTTTTGCTTCTGTGAGCACACCGAATGCCAGTAACAGGCTGATAGGGTGTCTGTGCTTTATCATAGACCTTATGCACCCGGGCTCCATTCCTTGTCTTACAAAGAAGCTTCATTGTGGGCTGGAAGAAGTTAATATAGAGTCTGACCAGCAAGTAGAGCTTTTCCAAGCAGTGATATGCTGCATGGGAGGTATAACCGGTCATAGCCCACCAGACGGCGCAGACGTTACCATTCTTCTGTTCGATATGGCAGCTATCATTCTTCTTATAGGAGCGGGAATGGGTAAAAGTGATTCTCTCCTTTTGACAATAAGCATAAAGCTGATGGTTAATAAACTCGCTACCCTTATCCGAATCCAGTCCCAGTAAAGGAAAAGGAAGCCGTTGACGCATCTTGTGGATAGCACCACCAACACGCTGCTATCCTTTTTCCCATACCGGGAGACATTCTGTCCAGCCACTGGCAATGTCTACTCCACAGAGAGTATTCAGGTAAAAACCTTCCGTACGCTCACCGCAGTGAGCAACTAAATCTGCTTCGAGAAAACCTGGCTTATTCTCCTGCCAGTCAGCAAAGGTCCTCACCGGGATGGCACCCTTGAGCCAGTTCCCGGCTGCACCGGCTGACTTCCCCGTAAGATATTTTTCGGCCGATTAGCCGGTGTGACATCATGGCCAAGGTGCGGGTACTGATCCCACTTAAGAACATCATTATATGCCCTGTTACCTACTATCGTAAGTCTAATAAGGAAGTAGAAGAAAGCAAGGAGCGATAATAAACCGAGCGTGCTAAGCCCTAACAGAGTGTTGAAAACCAGAGGCAACGGCTTAAAGCCCTGTTTTTCAACACCCTGCTAGGATTCTGTGGGCGCGCTTCCGCTTCCTCCAATATTTTGATCTGCCCGTGAGTTATCGGCTGGTGGTTCCGCAGGTTGTACCGTTATAACAATAGGGTTGTCCGGATCTCCCTGTCCCGGAAAAGCAACAACTACCGTTCCTTCTGGTGCTGCGGTAACGGTAGTATTACTCCCGGTATTATCTGTAGTATTGCTTTGTGACGGTGGCCCGGGGTCGGTCTGCCCTGATTCTGCCGTGGAACCATCTGACACCTGTTGTCCCGGTGTAATGGAAGGTTCCGCAGCATTATTATCCAGGGAGATTTGAGGTGATATACTCTGTCCCTGGGGTTCCGCTGTATTAATAAAATTATTACCGGCAGTGTCCCCGGCGTTTCCCTTACTCTGAGTTGTTGGTGTCTGTGGTGTTTCTGATGTTGTATTCTGGTTGGTATCCGCTGGCTTATCAGAATTGTCCGTAGTAGGGGTTTCTGGTCCAGCTATAGCGGCTCCGGTTATTTCTTTTCCAAACTGCTGTAATCTCTCATATTCCTGTTGAGTATTCCCCGCCAGAGCACCATTACTATTAGCGGCTTCCGTATTGGCGCGATTTAACCTGTTTCCCATTACTTCGCGATTTAGTTGCTCCGCCCTGCCGGGATTTATCTCAGCTAAGTTTTGCATCGCTCTGACATGACTATTAAGTGCAATCTCTTTAGTCTGAGTTAGTAGTTCTCGGGCAAACTCAGGCATATGATCTTCCAGAGAATCCAGCCTGTTGAAATGGTCCAGTATATTGAGCGTAATGGCTTCCATGGCCATTTCTCTTTTGCTTGATTTCTCGGCTTTAGTAATTGCCAGATTGAGATTTTTCTCATATCCGGAAATAGCGAGAGCGATTTTTTCTTCTTTGGATACAATATCAGGAGCCATTTCTTCAAGATAGGTCCGGGTGAAGTTCAGGGTAAATCCGGAAGCGACAACCTCTACCGGCTCGGTCGGCAACCCCAGTATTGCTTCTATTTCATCAAGGCGTGTACTGGCAAATTTTAGCTCTAAATCTACTTCCGCTGCATCATCAATCGTAATAACACGCTGTAATTGCTCTGTATTCAGCTTAACAGGATAAAGATTGTCTCCGGGCAGACTGGATTGAGCCGCATAAGCGACACCGGTTCCGGAGATAACGATAACCAGCAATACCGCTACTACGGTTGTGACGGCACGGGACCATCCTGCAAGCCAGTAAGGTTTTGCCAGCGGCCATAATCCTTTACGCTCCCTTTTTCGTACCTGATCGGCATATATCTCTTCCATCAGCTTAACTCTGGTACTGATTTTAAATTGAGCGGAAGGGCCGGTGGTTAGCGGCTCGTTAATATTAATCGCCATACGCAGCAGCGGCTCTAATTCCTGACGGAGATCAGGATGTTGATTAAGACATTCAGCAAGCTCAATCTTACCTGCCTTGATATCATCTATACATTGAATGAGGATTTCTTCTATATTATCCACTATGGATCCTTTTCTACAATCTTTTTTAATTCTATCAACCCGCGATGCAGAATTACCCGTACTGCGCCTTCACTTTTATCCAGTGATGCCGCTATTTCGGCATAAGAAAAATCTTCAATAAATCGCAGCAGAATTACCTGCTGCTGCTCTCCTTTTAATTGTCTGATTGCCTTACGAATTTGCTCTTTTTCATAATGAGATTCAGCCGATTGGGCGGGATCATTACCAGAAGCAAGATCAATACTATCGATATCCACCGCCCGATTATTTTTTCCGGAGCGGTAATGATCAATTACCAGATTATGGCTTATCTTGATGAGCCAGGCGAGAAAAGAAGCGGTAGTTTTCTTATATTGCCCGATCACCTTCCAGGCTTTGAAAAAAGTCTGTTGTGTGATATCTTCAGTATCAGGAATACTGCCTACCCGATAATAAACATGCCGGTATACACGGTCAACATACATATCGTAGAGACCTCCGAAAGCACTGGCATCTCCTCCTATTGCTTTCTCAATTAGTAAATTAATTTCCTCAGTTGTTACCCTGCTATCCAATTGTTTCTGCAAGTACTGTTCCTCTTATTAAACGTATCATCTGAAAAATTGTTACAAACACTTGTAACAAAAGATCCTCCGCTACGTTATTATATCAAACCATTATATTTTAAGGAGGATCACATGAAAAAAATAGTTATTGCTCTGTTAGTAGTTCTGACACTGGTTATTATTATTGCTGCTCCTGCTTTCGCAGGGGGTGACAAGGTAAGGGGAGATGACGGGCAGGGTGCTGTCAATCAGGTGCAGATAATGGATCCCCCTCCTTTCCAGCCATAAAACCGCTATCGGGGTTTCCTGATTTCCCGGAAAAAATATATATATATTAAGAAATTGTTTCATCTTTCAGATGAAAACCGCCTGTAACAAACAGGCGGTTTTTTCGTTATTAATTAATGAAGATTTGTTTGTAAAAAGACGGAAATGAAGGAGGAAATAATAATGAAGAAAAGATTGCTGGTAATTCTAACATTAGCTTCATTGCTTTTATTGGCGATAGGCTGTGGAGGTTCACCTGGCCCCGCAACATCCGTACCGACGGTATCTCCTACCCCGACATCAATACCGGCAGAAAAATTATTTCTGGAGCTTACGGAGCCTTCTGGTGAAGCAATATCCAATGTATCGCGTATTCCTGTATCCGGGAAAACTTTGCCTGATGCTGTGGTAAGTATTAACGGAATAATCGCGGCCGTAGATTATCAGGGTATATTCCACGGCGAAGTCAACCTTGAAGCCGGCCCTAATATCATAGAAATAGTAGCGAGTGATTTTTATGGTAATGAAAAATCATCTATTTTGACCGTGATTTATGTTGCCGCACTACCCCTGACTGTTACCGAACCCCTTAATAATGCAGTAGTGATATCACCATTATTGACCGTAAAAGGAATCACTAATGCCGATGCTGTTGTCAGCATAAACGGGAAGATTGTATCCGTAGATGCATCCGGTAATTTTAGCGAACCCGTAACTCTGGAGGCAGGACCAAATCTCATCGAAGTATTAGCCAGCGACTTCTATGGTAATTCGGCTAATGTTATGGTTACCGTGATATACAGCCCTTGAAAATGTAACAAATAAACCAGGTTTTCGTTATTACTTATGAGAAAATCAAACAAAAAAAGACAATCAAATTTCAGGAGGATATAAACAATGAAAAAGTCAAGAATTATTTTAGGAATATTAATCAGCGCAGCACTATTGGTCACTAGCGGAAACGCAGTACTGGCTCAGAGTAGTGAGGCTACACCTACGCCAGAAGTAGTGGCCCCGGCGGAACAACTGTATCAGGGAATTACAGGTATTGTGGGCACTGAGAGTGATCTCGCCGGTGGTACTATCAAGATTGAAACCAAAAGCCTCGGCGAGGTAGCTGTTCTTCTTAATGATAGCACTATTTATAAAGTACCCGGACAGGATGAGGCCACCAGGAACGATATAGAAATAGGGAGCCGATTGGCTATTCTGGCCACGGTAAATGAAGACGGAAGCTATACTGCGGTACGGGTGATGATTATACCTGACGTCGCAACACGAAAGCATATCAGTGGCATAGTAGTATCCGTAGAAAACAAGATAATGACTGTTATCAATGCTGCCGGGGAAACTATGACAGTTGAACTCCCCGAAGGGGTAAAGGGGGGAACAGTAGGCGAATTTATATCAACATCCGTACGGAAATCTCCGGGTAAAGAGACTCCTGTCGCCAGTGGAACACAGACAGCAGCGGAAGTCCAGACCAGGTTACAAACCCATCTGAATACTGCAGCGGGACAGCAAGCCGCTACACAGGCCGAGGTACAAACAAAAGAGCAGACTATGGCACGATTAGGAGAGAAACTGGAGGGATTAATGCTCCGCAATAAAGATGTGCTGGAGCAGGTAATGGCCAAAGCACCTGAGGCGGCTAAAGCTTCTATTCAGGCCGCGATTGGTAATTGTGAGCAGAGAATGGAACAAGCTCGTCAAACTATCCAGAACGCCTATGCTGCGGCCGGTATGTCCCAAAATGGGACACAGGAAGGGTCTCAATCCGGCGCTGCCGGAGCTCAGGGAAAATAATAAGATATTACTGATAGACATTACTTGAAAGGGCAGGTTTATTAAACCTGCCCTTATTTTTTATATTAATAAAATAATAGATTAACTCTTCTGGAATAAATAAGTACCAAATCAAAAAACAAAATCAGTATGGCCTGTTACTGATCACGAGGACCAGTAGAGAAGATGCAAAACATTGAAGTAAGTAGTACAATAAAAGCCAAGTATACGGCTTTTTGGGCTGTCACGTGACTGCTCCTGAAACAATCAAGTCAAGAACTCTAACTAAAAGGTGGACCAATAACCTGCAGAGGCCACTGAGTTACAGAGATAAGGAAATATATTAAAATGGGTACTAAATCTCTTGAAGAACTAAAGGTATTTATCGAGAGGATAAATAAGACAAATAAAAAGAGTCGTAAACATACTGGCAATAACGAGGGGCGCAGCTGGAAGAAGAAGAAGAAGTAACCCTACCCCCGCTATTAATATGCTCCAGCTTGGAGCCCTACCGCTAGTTCAGTAAACTACTATCGTTTTACCTTTGACAGGATATAATCAAGCTCAATGGGTATGTTTCGGTCATTTTGCTTGACCGTGAATATTTTTATATCACTTCAGTTGAAAAAGACGGTTAACATTCTCTGTGGTTATTTGTTCTGCTTCAGTGAGAGGTATTTCCAGTATCTGTGCCATTCGCTTCAGAGTTAGAGCCACATATGATGGCTCATTGCGGCTGCCGCGGTATTGTTGCGGAGGGAGAAACGGACAATCGGTTTCCACGAAGATTCTATTCTGTGGAATACTGCGTATGATATCAGTCATATGGCAAGCGTTGGGATAAGTGATTGTTGCTGTGAACGACAGATAGAATCCCATGGCAATATATCTTTGTGCTTCGCTAATATCTCCGCTGAAACAATGGATTACCCCCGGTGCCCGGCTCTCCGGGCGGCGTTGTTTTTGCCAGGTATCCAGTATGTTAATTACTTCGTTCTGTGCCTGTCGGGAGTGAATGATGACCGGAAGGTCCAGTTCCCCGGCTAAATCAAGTTGCTGCCGGAAGACACCTAGCTGTATTTCACGTGGTGACAGGTTGCGGTAGTAATCCAGTCCGATTTCGCCGATAGCAGCCACCTTATTATCCCGGGCCATTTTGCGTAAGGTAATTATATCTTCCCTGCCCACCCCGGCGGCATCGTGGGGATGGAATCCCACAGCAGGAATTATTGCACCATACTTCTTTGCCAGTTCTATTGAGACCCGGCTTGATTTCAGGTCAATCCCTACGTTTATTATTTTCCCTACGCCGGATTCTATGGCACGAGCGATAACATAGTCACGGTCGGACCGGAAGGCATCCATATCCAGGTGGGCATGAGAATCAATGATCAATCTTCGCTGCGCAATCTTGCCATCTCCTGCTCAACAACTTCTTCTTCCAGCTTGTTAAAAAGCGGTGTGGGTGACGGCAGTTTTTGTCCGGCAGGTAGATGATGGATGCTCCAGCCGTCATCTTCGAGACGGCCTTCGCATCCCAGTAACTGATGCAGTTTCGCCGAACTAAAGGGAATAAAGGGATATAGTATTGTTTTAAGGCAGGAGATAATGGAAAGAGCGACGTTTAATGTTGTTGCCGTAGTGGTCCGGTCGGTCTTGATAGTCTTCCAGGGGGACTTTTCTTCCAGGTAACGGTTCCCTTCCTGGGCCAGAGTCATAGCCAGACGTATTCCTTCCCGGAAATGACATTGGGCCAGGGCTTTATCCACAATGGAAAGAGTGTTTTCTGCCAGAGAGAGTAGTGCCTTGTCCCGTTCATCCTGTTCCCCGGCGGGAGGGACACTATTGTCAAAGTTGCGGCAGGTTATGGCGAGGACACGGTGTACCAGGTTGCCGTAAGTTGCCACCAGTTCATTATTGTTACGGCGGAGCCATTCCGACCACGAGAAATCAGCATCTCCCGTTTCCGGCATATTTGCGGAAAGCATATAACGCAGCGGATCGGCGGCGTAGCGTTCCAGATAATCCGGCAGCCAGACCGCCCAGTGACGGCTGGTGGAAAACTTTTTCCCTTCCAGAGTGAGAAATTCGTTGGCCGGGACGTCAAAAGGTAGATTTAATCCTCCATATCCCATTAACATGGCCGGCCAGATGATAGCATGGAAGGGGATATTGTCTTTGCCGATAAAGTAATATGTTTTACCATCTCCCTGCCAGAAGGGACGCCAGGCATCCTCTTTGCCCTGTAGCTGTGCCCATTCCATACTGGCGGAGAGATAGCCGATAACTGCCTCAAACCAGACATAGATACGCTTATTTTCAAATCCGGGTAAGGGTATGGGAATACCCCATTCCATATCACGGGTAATAGCGCGGTCTTTCAAGCCACTTTTGAGATAGTTAGTGACGAAATTCAAGACGTCCGGCCGCCAGTGAGTTTGCTGCTTTACCCAGGCGAGCAGTTTATTTTCAAAGGCACTGAGGCGGAGAAAGAAATGTTCTGATTCCCGTGCTTCCGGGGTAGTCTGGCATAATTTACAGCGTGGGTTGATTAAATCAAGAGGATTGAGCGGTTTCCCGCAAATATCACACTGGTCGCCGCGTGCTCCTTCATAACCACAGTGGGGACATTTTCCTTCGACATAACGGTCAGGAAGATAACGTTGACAGTGTGGACAGTAGAGCAAATTCATACTGTCTTTATAGATGTAATCTTTTTTCAATAGTGTGAGAAAAATATCCTGAGTAACCTTAATATGATTTTCTGTTTCAGTATTAGTATAGAGGTCGAAACTGATGCCCATACGTTCCCAGCAGTCATAGAATTGCTGGTGATAGCGGTTAGCTATTTCCCGGGGTGAGACTCCTTCTTGTTCGGCATGTATTGTAATCGGTGTCCCGTGCATGTCGGAACCGGAAACCATGAGAACTTCATTTCCCTTTAGACGGTGATAGCGGGCGAAAATATCCGCGGGCAGATATGCCCCGGCAATGTGACCTAAATGCAGCGGGCCGTTGGCATAAGGCCAGGCTACTCCAATTAATATATGTTCACTCAAAGTTTATCCTCCCTGAATTAGGCTTATTCTAGCATAATCAGTACTTGATTTTCATTAACAGAAGATGTTCAATCGTACGAAAATTAAGAAGCAATTGAATTTAATTGCTAAATGCCGTATGATGCGTGCCAATATATTAAAATAGAGTGCTTCGTCCATTTTTAAAAACATATAAATTAAAAGGAGGGTCAATGGAAAGTAAAATCAGCGAGGTAATAGCGAAGATAAAGGATACCACGGCTAATCCATCCCCACTAGGACTGATGGGGTTTGGTATGACTACAGTCTTGCTGAATCTACACAATGCCGGTCTTTTTGGATTAAACACAATGATACTTTCTATGGGTCTATTTTACGGAGGGATGGCCCAGATAATTGCCGGTATTCAAGAGTGGAAGAAAAACAATACATTTGGAGCAACGGCATTTACATCTTATGGCCTCTTCTGGCTGTCACTGGTTTTCTTATTAGTATTTCCCAAAGTAGGATGGGGAGATGCGGCTAATTCTACCGCAATGGCGTCATATTTTATCATGTGGGGTATATTCACCGGTGTCATGTTTGTCGGTACATTACGACTGAATAAGGCACTACAGTTTGTATTTGCCTCACTAACGATTTTGTTCTTTTTGCTTGCTATCGGAGACCTTAGCGGTGTAACGACAATTACCAGAATTGCCGGTTTTGAGGGAATAATTTGTGGTCTATCAGCAATATATGCTGCTCTGGCGCAGGTACTTAATGAAGTATATGGTAAAGTGGTCTGGCCAATAGGTCCAGTTGCTAAAAAATAGAAATTAAGTTTTGTTATTGGTATGTCAGGGACAGTATTAATCATTAAATACTGTCCCTGGTTTTTGTTATAAGGATAACCACAATCGGTATAGTTCTTTACGTGGTAAACCGGTTATTTCTGCCAGTTGCCGAGTTGCTTCACGGGCCGGAATACCTTTCTGACGCAGGTGGCGGAGTTCGGTGAGTAGCTTGTCTGTTTCGATCTCTGTGGTTCCGGTATTACCTTCGATTACCAGGGTAAATTCTCCGCGCGGTTCCGTAAAATGTTCCTGGGCCTGTTCTACTTTGCCACGGAAGACCTCTTCATGTATCTTGGTCATTTCACGGCATATTGCTACTCTGCGATTGCCCAGTATATCCCGGATATCCTGTAATGCTGCCTGTACGCGGTGAGGCACTTCAAAGATAACCAGTGTTCTTTTTTCTCCGGAAATAGATTTCAGCAAGTTTCTCCGTTCTCCTTTTTGACGCGGGAGAAAGCCAATAAAAGTAAATTGTTGCAGCGGTAAGCCGGAAGCCATCACTGCGGCTATCGGTGCGGCTACTCCCGGTACAGGAACTACTTTTATATCCTGTTCTATTGCCGCGGCAATCAATTTATAACCCGGGTCGCTCATGCCTGGTGTCCCGGCATCTGATACCAGGGCAATGTCTTTTTCCTGTAATGTTTGCAGGAGATAGTCCAGCTTCTTCTCTTTGTTACGTTCGTGGTAACTGGTTAAGGGAGTTTTAATATTGTAATGCCGAAGCAGTATGTTGGTGGTGCGGGTGTCTTCAGCCGCAATCAGGCCTACCTCTTTTAAAACGCGCAGTGCGCGCAGGGTAATATCTTCCAGATTACCAATTGGTGTCGCAACGATATAAAGTGCTGGCATTATTCCCATGATAACTTAGCTTATTAGTAATGACAAGAGTACCATTAGTCATTGATATTATTTTTTATCTCCGCAGTATATGTGTATAGACGCTTATTATGTCAGAGTTGTATAATACTGACTATACCTCAAATTAATATCTACCGGGGATAGTGCAAAAAGTGTGAAATCTGTGTCGCTTTTTTGTCCGAAGAAAGCGATTGAGACTAGTAAATCCTCTTATCCTGTTGTGCGTGATGCGACGAAATGTAACGGGTGTGGTTTATGTGAAATGCGCTGTCCTGATTTTGCCATAGTGGTACAGGGAAAGAAGCAAGCCGATGAGTAGAGTAGTTAAACCCGGGCAGAGACGTATTCTGATGCAGGGTAACGAAGCCTGTGTCCGGGGCGCACTGGCAGCGGGGTGCCGCTTCTATGCCGGTTATCCCATTACTCCTGCTACGGAAATAATGGAACTCTTTGCCCGGGAACTGCCCCGGATTGACGGTGTCTTTATCCAGATGGAAGATGAACTTGCCAGCATGGGTGCGGTTATTGGTGCCTCACTGGCAGGGAAGAAGAGCATGAGTGCAACCAGTGGCCCGATTTTTCTCTGATGCAGGAACATATCGGTTTCGCCTGTATGGTGGAAGTACCCTGTGTTATTGTTGATGTCATGCGCGCTGGTTCCAGCACCGGTCTGTCCACCCAGCCCTCTCAGGGGGATATTATGCAGGCACGCTGGGGAACGCATGGTGATCATCCTATTATTGCTCTGGCACCCTTCTCGGTGACAGAGTGTTTTATCCTGACACTACAGGCGTTCAATCTGGCCGAAAAATACCGTACCCCCGGTGATTGTTCTGGTAGATGAAATGATTGCCCACATGCGGGAAAGTGCCGCGCTGCCCCCGGTGGAATCCCTTGTTATTGAAACTAGACATAAACCAACCATGCCTCCGGAATGGTATATTCCTTATAGTGATCCAGGGACAGGTGTCCCGCCGATGTCCGAGTTTGGCTCAGGCTATCGCTAAAAGATTTTCCCCCGAGGGGGTAAAGATTAACCTTGCTGCTTTTGACGAAGCGCTGAAATTTGCCCGGAAATTGAAAACCACGACTATTACCAGAGTTGTGGAAGACAGCTTCAGCATCTAACCGTAGTGCTTCAAGCTACTCGTGGTGGATTTGTGAAATTATTATGTTAGTGATACTGCAAGAGTTAGCCAACAATTAGTGTTAGACTTTTTCTTTTCGTTTGCTCCACTTTCGGGCAGAGAGTATACTTTACAGAGAAATAATATGTCCAGCATCGTAGAAAACATTAAAATACTGCAGGCAGAACTTCCGTCATGGGTCACCCTGGTCGTCGTGGTAAAACAGCGCACACTTGCTGAAATCCGGCAGGCTCTTGATGCAGGGATAAGTGTTATTGGAGAAAACTATGTCCAGGAGGCACTGACAGTTAGTGAATTTGTTCGGGGTCGGGCAGAGATGCATTTTATCGGACATCTGCAAAAGAATAAAGTGCGGCAGGCAGTAAAATTGTTCGACATGATTGAAACGGTAGATTCTTTACCGCTGGCACAGGAAATCAGCCGCCGCTGTAGCGAAGCAGGGAAAATAATGCCTGTTCTTATTGAAATAAATAGTGCGCGGGAGGAACAAAAGAGCGGGATTTTCCCGGAACAGGCAGAGGAGCTGGTGAGAAATATATCTTGCCTGAACGGTATAAAAATTGTGGGTTTGATGACCATGGGACCGTATTCGGCTGACCCGGAAGATTTGCGGCCGGCCTTTATTACTACCGGTAAGTTATTTCAGCGACTTAAAGCGCTTAATATTCCTGGTACGGAGATGAAGTATCTCTCTATGGGCATGAGTAGCTCTTATCGTATTGCTATTGAAGAGGGAGCAAATATGGTACGAATCGGAACAAAGATATTCGGTGAGAGGACGGAAGATTAACTTATCTTTCCAGGTTATCAATTCTCTTTTTCATTCTCTGCCAGTGTGTTCCCCGCCAGTATATCCGGTGACAACCGGGACAAAGCATGTATTGTTCCTGAGTCCGAAAGATATAGGGAGGGACGATTCCCTTTACTTCCTCCTTACTTTTTGGTTCCAGTAAAGTATTACATTCCATACAGCGGGTAAACTGCCGGGTATAACATTCCAGTCCCAATTCTTTCATTACCTGCTCCAGTTGCTCTTTTGTCCGGTCGCTCCGGATTAAAACAGCTTTTACCTCATGGTTGGTAATGACACGGCGTTGCAGAATCTGGGTGTCCCGGGTGAGTAATACACGTCCCTCTTTGTGAGCAATTTTCACCAGTTCTCCGTCATCTGTGCCTTGGAGCAAAATAGCATCATATCCAATCATGCGCAACCATTTTGCTAATTGGCCGACATTTTCATCAACAATGAATTTCACAGGAACTACCATTTATCCGGATAGACAGTCTATATTCCCTGTTTCGGTATTTATTTCATCTTCAGGCCGATATCTTGCCTAAAGCCAGCCTCGTTTGCGGACAAAGCGGATGAGTATCACAAATAATAACACCATAGCCCCAACAAGAACAGGAAATCCCCATTTACTATGGCCCAGTGGCAAAGGAACATTCATGCCATATATTGAAGGGATAATAAGCATAGGGCTTACTACCGCTGCCACAATGGCCATAATCCGCATTATTTCCTGAAGATGGTGGGAAGTGAGCCAGTTATTGATATCGCTGATAGTATTGATATCTTCCCGGTATTCCTCCAGTAAGTCCCAGATTTTATTTAAATGGTCACCGATATTACCAAAGTAAATATCGAGGTCTTCATCAGTATTTTGAGGGAGAAATTCCCACCTCTTATGTTCCAGCGAATTAAGTATTTTTATCTGGGGGCGGATAATACGCCGGAAGGCGGTAATATTACGTCTTATCAGTAAAGTCTTTTCTACATTTTTTATACTGGTTTCTACCAGGGCTCTATCCTCGGCTTCATCGAGGTTTTCCCCAATTTTATCCAGTATGGGATAACAGTAGTCTACCAGTTCATCAATGATATAGTAAAGGAGATAACCGGCGCCACGTTTCATATTTTCATAGCATAAACTACGGTCAATGGAACATTCCCGGAATAATCTGGTCATCGGTTTCAGTTCGCCGGAATGAATGGTAACAAGATAATCTCTCCCCACGAAGATACATACCTGGCTGGGCAACATAGCACGTGTGTCTTTATGAAATCTGGGGAAGTGAAGCAGGATAAAGACGTACTCATCGTACTCATCTATTTTAGGTCGCTGAATGCGGCTCAAACAGTCTTCCAGATCCAGAGGATGGAATTTATACTGCTCTTGCAGATAGTTCATCTCTTTAGTGGTAGGACGTTCGATATTAAGCCACGTCAAACCACTTTGCTGGATAGTTTGTATCCGCAATTCACTGCCAAACATATTAATCTGAGGATCCATTTCTGGTACTGTCATATTTCTCTTAAAATAATAATGCTTATTGCGTGCTGTTACCACCTCCCCTTAGGGAGAGAGAATTAACTTTCTGTAATAGTTATCCGGATTATTTTATCTCCGGTAAACTGAGGATTCTCTGTCGGGTCACGGGGAGTAAGTGACTCAAGAACATCCATACCGGAAATCAACTGACCGAAAACACTATAACCACCATCGAGCCAGGGAGTAGCGGCATAAGTAATAAAAAACTGGCTGCCGTTGGTATCAGGGCCGGCGTTAGCCATAGAGAGTGTACCGGCTAAATGCTTATGCTCACTAATTTCGTTATCAATATAATAACCGGGACCACCCATACCGGTTCCGGTGGGGTCACCGCCCTGTGCCATAAAACCCGGGATAACGCGGTGGAAGGTGACACCATCATAGAATCCTTCCCGGGCAAGAAAGACAAAGTTATTGACGGTAACCGGAGCATCCTGCGCAAAAAGCCCCAGCACAATATTTCCTTTTTCCGTTTCAATAGTTGCGGTATATATTTTGCTGGTATTGATAACCATTTCCGGTGGTTTGCTATAAGTTTTAATTGTCATTGTTGCTGTCGCTGCAGGTGTTATTGTTGCTGTCGCTGTGGACACCGGGGCTTGTGTCTCTTGACTACAACCGTATAGTGGTACCAGTAATACTATGAGAACGAATAAAACACGGAGTAAAAAAGAAACTTTTATCATCGGGTAGAACAATCCTCATCACATAAAGATAACAGGCACCACCGACGTATAATAAAAACATGGAACAACGGAAAGTTAAGATATTTCTCGCGGTGATGCTATGTATGAAGGAGAAGACCTCCTGCCTCTTAAATTCAATAGGCATAACATACCCTACCAGCACAGGAAACAGCAATTTCCCCACTGGCACAGGTTTTCTGGTTTACGGACTTTCTTTTTACCATATCAGACGGAAAGTTCTTGATAGTCCCTCCGGCTCGACACTTAACAAAAGAGACCTATAACAAAACCCTCCGTCTATTTCTGTATATGGTATGTAACAAAATACTCTACAGACTGTCTACCAAATAGGAAGAAGCACAGCTCTCCCCCGCTACATCCGTAAAACCAGATAACTCACCTCTCCTTTAAGAGGCGCAGGTCAGTCTCTTTTAATTAGGCCTTACCAATACGAAAAACTTTGGTTCCGCATTTGGCGCAGGTACCCTGGGTTGCCGGGCGTCCATTTTTCATTGTGATTGACTTGGGATTTTTGACATCTACCTTAGCTCTGCATTTTACACAATAGGCCTGCATTTTCTCCTCCTTCACGGTGACGCTGTATTATGCGTTCACCTACATTTGTGCAGAGACTATCATCTTAAAATCCATTTGTCAATAGGAATAAAGTATGCTCAAGGTCTTTTTCACTTGCATATCGTGGTAAAATTATCTTTTCACGTGGAGAGATAAGGAGATATTTACTTGACACTCTTCTTAAGCTACGCTTATAATTTCCCTTGTCTCTTAGCGGGGATATAGCTCAGTTGGGAGAGCGCTGCATTCGCATTGCAGAGGTCGGGGGTTCGACTCCCCCTATCTCCAGTTAAAAATTGAACAGGAGGGTGATTAGGATTCATGCCCCTGTAGCTCAGAAGGATAGAGCAGCGGTTTCCTAAACCGCGAGTCGGGCGTTCGAATCGCCCCAGGGGTACTGTGAGCGGACAGCCCGAGGTTCTCCCTGGGGTGTAATGAGTTAGGAGTGTAGCTCAGATTGGTAGAGCAGCGGTCTCCAAAACCGCCGGTCGCGGGTTCGAATCCTGCCACTCCTGCCAGTTTTGTACTGGCAGAACAGGGGAGAAAAGATTAAACTCCGGATATGGGCCGAGGTGGTGGAATAGGCAGACACGCTGTCTTGAGGGGGCAGTGAGCGAAAGCTTGTAGGAGTTCAAATCTCCTCCTCGGCACCAATATAGGCAAGTGTAACGGGCGGAAGTAGTTCAGTGGTAGAATGTCTCCTTGCCAAGGAGAAGGTCGCGAGTTCGAATCTCGTCTTCCGCTCCAATTAATTATAAAAACCATTTATTCCCACTCATGTTATCATTGCGCGGATAGCCTGTCCCGTACTTGATACGGGATGGCAATCTGATGGAGGTGAAATATAAGGTAGTCGGTAGTATGGCGATGTGGCCAAGAGGTTAAGGCGGGGGTCTGCAAAACCCCTATTCGGCGGTTCGAATCCGCCCGTCGCCTTTTATTTTAATAATCAAATCTCAAACACCAATAACCAAACAATCACCAATAAACCAAATCTCCAACTAGGTGTTTGACTGTTGGTCATTGAATATTGTAATTTGTTTAGTGCTTGGGAATTGGTACTTGGTCATTTAACCACCGGCCGGGGTGGCGGAACAGGCAGACGCGACGGACTTAAAATCCGTTGGGAGTAATATCCCGTGTGGGTTCGACCCCCACCCTCGGCAGACCTTATTTATGCTTAAATTCTCTTCATTTGGCATTTAATTTATCCTCCTCTATCAGCATTACAGATAATAATAACTCTACTATCTCGAAAAAGTATAAGACCGTTACGTTTTTTGCTGAATTCTTTAAGGCTGTTAGCAGACGTGAATTATTGTCAGGGAGGATTTCCTTATTAGGTGATAATTGAAGACGTAGTGACGATTAAGTGACATTAGGCGAGACGGTAGCTAGAGGGAAATAATAAAATAGGTTATATTTGTAATTGAAGATATTGGTAGAAAATGGATTGGTTTTAGCATTAAAGAGAATAAGTATTAATATAACTCAATTTTAGGAGCGATGTAATTCAGTGCATCAGCAATGTCAATTTAATGGGTCGGAGAAAATATGAATAAAGATTTAATATATCCAAGGCAAAACGACAAACAAACGGTTTACTTAAAGTCAGTTATTAACAACCCTAATATCATTGTTGGGGATTATACAATGTACAATGACTTTCACAATGACCCACGTGATTTTCAAAAGAACAATGTGCTTTATCATTATCCAATTAATAAAGATAAACTGATAATAGGTAAATACTGTTCAATTTCATGTGGAGTAAAGTTCATTTTTACTTCTGCAAATCATACCCAAAGGTCGTTGTCAACTTATCCTTTTCCGATATTTTTCAGCGAGTGGTCTTTAAATAGAGATGATATCACCAAAGCATGGGATAATAAGGGAAATACTATTATTGGAAACGATGTTTGGATAGGCTATGAAGCAATTATTATGCAAGGAGTAAAGATTGGTGATGGAGCAATTATCGGAACCAGGGCTGTTGTAACCAAAGATGTTCCACCATATACAATTGTTGGAGGCGTTCCGGCAAATGTAATAAAAAAAAGGTTTAAGGATGAAATAATCAACAAACTTATTGATACGCAATGGTGGAACTGGGAAGATATAAAGGTGAAAGAAAAGCTTCAAGACATAATCAACGGAAATATTGGAGGATTAAGATAGTTTAACTTTTCACCTGATACAAAATCCGAACAGTATCATTCATTCGTACGCATGACAGGACAGACATTCCAGATCCTTTTACTGATCTGACCCCCAAAAACGATACCAGATATAATATCGCAATAAGGGGGCTTGGAGTGTACCCCATAACGATTGCTAACAAAGAATACGAGACTGGTTATAGGGTAGTTTAGAAGAGAATTCTGGTATCGGATGTCAATAACGTAAACCAAACCTCTCATGCTGCCAGTAATCCCTGGTAATATTTCTGGATGTATGCTGCCGGGGATAAATAACCCAACCCGACCTGCAAACGCTCCCGGTTAGAGAAGATTTCTATGTACTCTCTTATCTCAGCCATCGCTTCCCGCCGAGTGCGGTAATAGCTGTGGTACACCAATTCCTGTTTGAGAATGCCCCAAAAACTCTCCATCGGTGCATTATTATAACAGTTCCCTTTCCCGCTCATTGATATTACCAGCCCAAATATCTTCATTTCGGTACCGAGGTATCTGTTGACGGTGACATTTTATACGTAGAGGTCAACATTCAAACCTGCCTCGTTCGTACAAATTGGGGGACACCTGTCTGCACAGGAATGACGGAGCGGGATGGATTCTTCGCGATTTTATCCCGTATTCCTACCTTTGTTTTTTAATGAGGGAGAGGAATTCGGTGCGGGTAGAGGTGTCTTTACGAAAAATGCCTCTCATGGCTGAGGTAACTACAATGCTATCCGATGTTTTTACGCCTCTCATGCTCATACATAAGTGCTGCGCTTCCACCACCACTCCTACCCCCATGGGTTTGACCGCGGTCATAATAGCATCGGCTAATTGCGAAGTTAATCTTTCCTGAAGCTGTGGACGGGCGGCGATGATACTCAATGCCCGTGCCAGTTTGCTGATTCCCACTACCTTACCGGCCGGGATATAACCAATGTGGGCCACACCAAAAAATGGTAATAAGTGATGCTCGCACATAGAATAGAACTGGATATCCTTCAGAGCAACCATTTCTTTGTGTTCTTCATTAAAACCGGTGTTGAGTACTTCTGTCGGGTCTAACCCGATACCGGAGAAAATTTCTGCATACATCCGGGCGACGCGCTTTGGTGTATCTACCAGACCTTCACGGTGCGGGTCTTCTCCAATAGCTTCAATTATTGCCTGAGCGGCTTTTTCGATTTTTGCCTCATCAATCAATTTTTATATATCCTTCTATCTTAAAGTAAAGTACACCGCAATGTAATTCTTTTTCCAGATATATCCCTTAGAGAAAAGTTTCAATCTCTTCGCCGCGTTCGTTTTTCCTCTTTTTCAGGTAGCCCTTTTCGCGCGAACATTTTTCACAAAAACGGGATTCTTTGCCACTCTCGTCATCATATACATAGGCATAACGCTCGGGGTGGCGCATGGTCTTTCCACATGAGTCGCAGTTCATTTCGCCGGTAACGATAAGGCCAGCAATTTTTTCAGCCATTATTTTCCTCCAATTTTATGACTCCACACGGATGAAATTACCAATTTCTTTGACCACGGGTAATTCTGCCATTTGTTTCAGTGCTTGCTGCACGAACGATTCTTTGGCCGGATGGGTCATAATCACAATTTCAGCAGTTTGTTTTTCTTCGTCAGCCAGTTTTTGAATGACTGAGGAAATACTGATATCACTTTCACCCAGGACACGGGTTATCTGTGCCAGAACACCTGGTTTATCCTCGACATTCATGCGGATATAATAACGGGTAACAATTTCAGAAACAGGCTTGATTTGTTTTGGGGTACCAAATTTTACACCGAGGGAAGGTCCCTTACCGGTATAAATATTATGTGCGGCATGGATAATATCTCCGGCAACATTACTTGATGTTGGTGCCGCTCCGGCTCCCCGGCCGTAGAACAGAGTTTTTCCGATAAGGTCACCTTCAATCTGGATGGCATTGAAGACTCCATCTACTTTTGACAGGAGCATATCACTGGTAATGAAGGTGGGATGGACTCTTACTTCGATACTATTATTAACTTCCTTGGTTATTGCCAGTAGTTTGATGATATATCCCAGTTCCTGGGCATAACGAAAATCACGTGAGGTCAGTCTGGTAATACCTTCGCGATAGACGTTATCGGGGTGGACGCGGGTGTGGAAACCGAGGGTAGCAAGTATAGCGATCTTATAGGCAGCATCCTCGCCCTCGACATCACTGGCGGGATTAGCTTCGGCAAATCCCTGTTCCTGGGCTTCCTTAAGAGCAGTAGGAAGGTCCATTTCACTTTTTGCCATGTTAGTTAGTATGTAGTTGGTGGTGCCGTTAATAATAGCATAAATGGTATTGATTTTATTAGCAATCATTTGATTGCGCAGAGGGTCTATGAGTGGTATGCCGCCACCGACACTGGCGCTGAAAAAAATATCTACGCTGTGTTCCTGTGCAATTTTCAAAAGGTCGTAACCGTGTCTGGAAATGACATTTTTATTGGCAGTGACAACCCATTTGCCTTTACTGAGAGCTTCTTTCATAAAATCTACGGCAGGATGTTCTCCGCCGATAAGTTCTACCACGATATCAATATCAGGGTCGTTTAAAACATCAGCAGCACTGGTGGAAAATATGGCTTGACCCCCTTTAAGGACGTTTATTCTTTCCGGATTAGTATCAGCCGCTCTTTTCAGAACCAGCGGGCATCCAATCTGCCAGGAAAAGCTTTCTGCTTTTTCAATAAGAACGCGGGCGGTACCCGCTCCGATGGTTCCCAGACCGATTAAGCCGATATTTATCTGACTTTTTTTATTGTCCTGCTTCATCCTGTACTCCTAAATATGTTCTGCAACCCATGCATATTTATCAGTAGTGAAGTTATAATTAATCGCACTGGAATATATGCGTTGTTTAAGCCAACTCTCCACATATTTGGCCTGAACCAGAGTCAAATTAGTCTCATCGAGTGTACGTGACTCCTCTTTCTCAGATACTTTGAAAATATAGTAGGATGTGGCGTTACTATTGGCTACCGGCTCGCTTATTTCACCCACGGCAAGATTGAAAATGACATCGGCATAATCTTTAGATAGAGCATCATAGGCATACCATCCCAGATCTCCGCCGGATTCCGCAGTGGAATCAAGCGATTTTTCCATAGCAACAGTAGCAAAATCTTCACCGTCATCCAGCCGCTGTTTTATTTCTGTCGCTTCCTCTTCAGTAGCAACCGTGATGATATTTACATGTACTTGTGGAGCAGTATCCGCCACTTCTTTATTCAAATAATCCTGTACCAGAGTGGTATTTATCAGTTGTATCCGGGTCATGAGGCGATATTCTTCATCAGTCATGTTATATTGCTTCAGTTGTTCCTTATAAAGATTATCAAAGTCCTCTGTCGCTGCTTCTTCTGTCTCCGATTCCGGCATAACTTCTTTCTTTATCTGCTCGGTTATCTGTTCATCGGTAATGGTAATTCCGTATTCTGATGCCGCCTGGGACATCAGTTCGTTATTAACAATCATATCCGTGATATCCGGTAGTAAAGAAGCAAGGTCCGAATATTTGCCGGGGTCTGTGATGCCCTGGGTTTGCAGGGTATAACGTGCCCTTGCTACATATTGTCTCATAGTTAGACTGGTATCATTGATGGTTAGCGCATTTTCCCGCCATGGCTTGTATTGGGAATCATAAACGCCGTAACCTGTCAGCGCGATAGCGCAAATAATGACAAAGACGCCTGCTATCTGGATAAGACGCTGTCTTTTCTGATTTCTCTTGACCAGAGAGAAATGTTGTTTGCTTGAAGCAGGTTTATTTTTCCTGATATTAAGACCTACCTTTTTTCTCAAAACTTCCTCCGAAAACAGTCAAATTTTTTACTATAAGCATTGCCCTACACAAGAAGAGGCTTTACAGAAAAGCAAAAGTAAGCCTCTTAAAAGATACCAATAAAATGTATTGTTGTTTCTTTTCAAATAGCAGCTTAATGAGGAGTGGTAATTCCCGTTTTGTGAACAAAGGAAGATGTATAAGGCAATAAAGCGATATGACGTGCTCTTTTTATCGCCAGGGAGAGGGCACGTTGATGCCTGGCACAGACGCCGGTACGGCGCCGTGGTTCAATCTTTCCCCGGGTAGAAATGTAGCGGCTAAGCATGTTAGCATCTTTATAATCTATAGAGCTCGATTTGTTAACACAAAAGGTACATACTTTGCGTCGGACAATATACCTTTTGTTGCTCGGACCTTTCCTCTGTTGCTTGTAATCTTTATCTTTGCGTCCGCCGTCTCGTGAATAAGCCATTGTATCTTTTTAATAATCCTCTCAATATTAAACTTTGTCTCAAGTTTTCTTATTTACTAAAACCGGTTAGAAGGGGAGATCCTCCGCACTGATATCTCCTTCTCCTTCTGACTTTATTTCTGCCACGCTGTCCTCTTCTCCCGGGAATGAAGCAGTACCTGTTTTATCCAGAAAAAGGACCCTACTGGCAATGACTTCAGTGCGATAGCGTTTTTGGCCGTCCTGCCCATCCCAGCTCCGTGTTTGTAATCTGCCCTCGACATAAGCGCGTCTGCCTTTTGACAGATATTGATTACAGGTTTCCGCGAGTTTATTCCAGGTTACTATGGTGAACCATTCGGTTTCCTGCTTGCGTTCACCGTCAGGAGTGACACGATTGGAGGTGGCAGCGATACGGAAGGTTGTTACCGGATTACCATTGGGGGTAAACCGCATCTCCGGATCAGCCCCCAGGTTACCGATAATCATTACTTTGTTTAATCCTACCATAATTGCCTCGATTCAAAACCGCATTTTCCCGGAATCAGGGAAACTAGTCGTCTATTTTAATGACCAGATGACGGATTACTTCTTCTGCTATAAGCAGATTCTTTTCTATTTCTGCTATTTTATCAGCCGTTGATTTGAATTTCGCCAGGAAGTAAATGCCTTCCTCGGAACGATTTATGGGATAAGCCAGCTTACGTTTACCCCACTGATTTATTTCTGTAATTTGCCCGCCTCTATCAGTGATAAGCTTACTTACCTTATCTACAACTCCCGGCAGGCTCTCATCGGTAACCTGCGGGCTAACAATTACAGTCAATTCATAGTCGTGCAATGAAATATCCCTTCCTGAATATAAATGATGTTCACATTATAATCTTATGTAACAATACCGTCAACGATTACTCGCCCGGGGTTGAATCAGGCACGGGGAAGCGATGGCATAGCTCAAGAACAGCCTTT
This sequence comes from Dehalococcoidia bacterium UBA2247, assembly GCA_002347295.1. Classification (GTDB taxonomy): domain Bacteria; phylum Chloroflexota; class Dehalococcoidia; order UBA2247; family UBA2247; genus UBA2247. The sequence goes on from DDXZ01000001.1 coordinate 32,634, forward strand.
TGTGCCTTATTTTTTACACCTGAATCATCAATATGAGTGATTACTTCATATATAATATGTGCGATTTGCTTCATCTCGGCAGGACCGAAACCTCGTGTTGTTACTACGGGAGTACCCAGACGAATGCCGCTGGCAATACGTGGCGGTTGGGGGTCGAAGGGGATGGCGTTGCGATTAACACAGATTCCGATAGCATCCAGAGCCTTTTCGCAGATATTTCCGGTAATACCGGTACGGGAGAGATCAACCAGCATCAAGTGATTATCGGTTCCCCCGGAAACGATACGTAAACCCAGCTTTTGCAGTTCTTCTGCCAGAACACGGGCATTCTCTACTACTGACTTCTGGTAATTTTTAAATTCCGGCTGCATTGCCAGTTTAAAAGCAACTGCTTTAGCGGCAATGATTTGCTCCAGCGGCCCTCCCTGTACTCCGGGAAATACTGCAGAATCTACTTTTGCTGCTAATTCCTGACGACAGAGAATGAATCCGCCGCGCGGTCCCCGTAACGTTTTATGTGTGGTTGAAGTAACAATATCGGCATAGGGTACGGGAGAAGGATGAATACCCGCGGCTACCAATCCGGAAATATGTGCCATATCTATCATCAGGCGAGCCCCTACGGTATCGGCAATATTACGCAGCCGGGCGAAATCAATGATACGGGAATATGCGCTGGCTCCGGCGACAATAAGAGCGGGACGGTGCTGGAGTGCCAGATTTTGTACTTCATCATAATCCAGTAATTCTGTCTTCCGGTTAACGCCGTAGTGGACAAACCGGAAGAGCTTCCCGGAAAAACTTACCGGACTACCGTGGGTAAGATGTCCGCCGTGAGCGAGACTCATTCCCAGGACAGTATCCCCGGGTTTAATTACGGCAAAATATGCTGCCATATTTGCCTGGCTGCCGCTATGTGGCTGGACATTGGCATGTTCCGCCTGAAAAAGCTCTTTTACTCTGCTTATTGCCAGATTCTCAATAGTATCCACGATTTCGCAACCACTGTAATAGCGGGAACCGGGATAACCCTCAGCATATTTATTGGTGAAAACAGAAGCTTCTGCTTCCATTACATCGCGGCTGACGTAGTTCTCTGAAGCAATGAGGATGATATTATCCTGTTGCAGTGCTACTTCTTTATTAATTAAGTCAAATATTTCCGGGTCGTTCTGCGATAACATTAACCGTGATTCCCCTTTTATTCCGGCATACAATAAAAAACTACCCTTGCCTGTAAGGTTGCTTAACCGTCGAGCAACGATAGTAAAACCATTTTCAAACTATAAACCACGCGCTAGTTTACACTAGCCCTCTGATTTGTGTCAACGCGAATGCGAAGCGAAGCATGAAGGCATTTGAGTTGCATTTTGCGGTAAGATAATATATTTTGGCGTTAGTGCGGCAAGATTTTTATTCTCAGGGCAGTAAAATTAATTTCAGGCCAGCTTAAAAGAGTTTTTATGATGCACATCGGAGTTTGTCAAATAGAGATGCGTATCCCGGAGAGTCATTCGCTCAAAGATAAGCGGCATGTTGTGAAATCTATCATCAGCCAGGTGCGGAATAAGTTTGAGATATCTATTGCCGAAATAGAGCATCAAGATAACTGGCAGATTGCTTCTCTGGGGATAGCCTATGTCAGCAATGACGCCCGTCATGCCAATGAGGTGCTCTCCCGGGTAGTGGGTTATCTCCAGGAGAGTAGAATAAAAGCAGAGATACTGGACTATTCTATCGAGGTTATTCCTTTTTCGGAATCAGGCTAAGGGATAGCGGCTCATGTCGTTTATCGATTATCAGTGAATATAATTCTGCCATAGATTACCGCAGGAACTATGATGCCAATCGAGCTTGTACCGTAAGTTTGACTGTATTTTATTATGTGGTATAATAGTTATAGTTGGAGTGGGGACTAGAGCCCCGTTACCAGTAAGGGAGGAAGTGCTATGGCCAAACAGTCAACGCTTTGTATCTGGCTATATCCTAGTAGATGCTCCTCACTGGTGAGGAGGACTTGATTAGCTCGATCTTCAGTGAGGAGCTAAAGGAAGGTTCTCGAGCTCCTTGTGCCTAATAATGACCTGCAGGTTATTTAAAATGTAAGGTAATCTGATTGTGATAATCAGGAGGGAGGAGTAGGGAACGAAATCTCCGTCAGTCGAATAGGGTGAATGGAACTGAGCCACAGGCGTAAAGGAGTCTGTGGCTCATTAATTATAATAAACAATATACTTGAAAATCATTTGTCATTGCGAAGCTTGTTCCTTACTTAATGCTCTATAATAATGTTATATGGCGAAAAATAAATACAAATTGCTGGTAACGGATATCGACGGCACCCTGCAAAGCGAAACAGGGGAAATTTCCTTGGAAGACAGAGCTGCTTTAATGAGCATACGCGAGCGCGGGATGCAGGTGGCTGTTTCTACGGGCAGAATTACTACCGCCTGCCGGGATTTGTTCGAGCTGCTTTCTCTGGGGGGATATCATATCTTTTGTGATGGTGCTTTGGTCAGTGATATCACCGGTAAAAGCATTATTTACCAACAGGCATTGGGGGACGAACTGGTGCAGGAGACGATTGATTTTGCCCATACACATAACGTTTATCTGGAACTGGCGACAGGAGCAGAATATTTTGTGGAGCAGGAGACCGAAGCTACACTTGTTCATAGTAAATTGCTTAACATGGAACCGCAGGTGGTTAATTTTGCAGAATTAAAGGTGAAGTCAGATATTATTAAGGAAAATCTCGTCAAGGTATGTCCGGATGAAGAAGAAGGCATCAGCGCTTTCCGGGAAATGTTCTCCGGGAGGACCAGTATTTCGCGTGTTAATATACCCCGTTTCCCTGGTGTGGACTTCATTAATATTGTTGCCTGTGATGTATCGAAAGGCAGAGCGACTGAAAGACTGGCACGGCATCTGGGTATTACCATGGATGAGGTGGTAGCGCTGGGAGACGGGATGAATGATGTTTCTATTATTGCGATTGCCGGATTGGGCATTGCGATGGGGAGTGCCCCGGAAGCAGTAAAGAAAGCAGCGGACTATGTCACTCTTGATGCCATGCATAACGGGGTGGCTTACGCTATCAAGAAATTTTTGCTGGACTAGAGATGTTCTTTAATACTTTCCGCTGCGTTCCGGGTCATTCCGGATACCCCGGATAATTCTTCCAGTGAGGCATTTTTGATTCCACGGACCGACCCGAATTTTTGTAATAACGCTTTTTTCCGTTTACTGCCGATACCCGGTATGTCATCTAACTGTGAAGAGAGAGATGTTTTACTGCGTATCACGGTGTGATATCCCAGGGCGAAGCGGTGTGCTTCATCGCGGGTACGCTGGAGTAAATGAAGTGCCGGTGAGTTCGCAGGCAGGGTAACCGGAGCGCTTTTATTGGGAAGAAATATCTCCTCTTTCTCCTTGGCAAGAGCGATGACCGGTATCCTGGTGATGCTCAAATCCCGTAATATTTTTAAAGCGATGTGCAGGTGTCCCCGTCCGCCATCGATAATAATAAGGTCGGGGAAAATAGTCCATGGTTTTTCCTCTATAGTGGATGATGTTTCCGGTGCTTCTTCTCTCTTTGCTTCACTATGGAGGAACCGGCGCCGCAGGACTTCTCCCATCATGGCATAATCGTCGGTACCTTCCACTGTTTTAATACGGAAACGCCGGTAGTGTTCTTTGCGGAACTTTTCATTGTCGAAAACTATCATACTGCCTACGGCAGAAGTACCGCTGATATTGGAAATATCATAACATTCAATACGCTGTGGCAGTGACGTTAGATTAAGTTTTTCCTGAAGTTCCTTGAGGGCAGTATGAATCATACCCGGTTCGGATAATTGTTTAATACGCCAGTGCTCCATTCCTAATCGGGCATTTTTCTCTGCCATATCCAGGAGATGTTTTCCTTTACCCCGCTGGGGGATGACCAGAGTGACACTGCTACCTCTCCGCTGCGTTAACCAATCCCGGAGAAGGGGTATATTTGTTGGTGGATAAGAGAGAAGAATCCGTGGTGGTATATGTGGACTGGAGCCGTAGAATTGTTCGATAAAGCTGGTGATGACATCGTTTTTACTTTCATCCTGCACGCCATGCAGCATGAATTGTTCCTGTCCGATGAGTTTACCTGTCCGTATGAAGAGTATTTCCACACATGCTTGATTGCCCTCAGTAACTATGGCAATAACATCCTGTTCCCCACCGCCGGGAGAAATTACTTTCTGTCTCTCCATAATATCATGTACTGCTTCTAACCGGTCACGGAGCAGAGCCGCTTTCTCAAATTGTAGTTCCCGGGAAGCCTTCTTCATCTGGCTTTCCAGACCGCGCATCACCTGTTTTCCTTTCCCTTCCAGAAAAAGAATAACCTGTTGCATCATATCGTTATATTCCGTACGGGTTACCGCACCAATGCAGGGCCCTAAACAACGGTGCATGTGGTATTCCAGGCAGGGGCGGGTATCGCTACCGGTAATTGATTTGGTACAGGTACGGAACGGAAAGATTTTACTTACCGCTTTAATTGTTTCGCGTACAGAGTGGGCACTGGCGAAGGGACCGAAATAGCGCGCTCCGTCCTGTTCCCAGCGGCGGGTGAAATAAAGGCGGGGCCAATCTTCATTGAAAGATATCTTGATATAGGGATATGTTTTATCGTCTTTGAGCAGTACATTATAACGAGGGTGATGCTCTTTAATAAGATTACATTCCAGCAGGATAGCTTCTAGTTCGGAGTCGGTCATGATAAAATCAATACCCGAGACTTTTTCCACCAGGTTTTGTGTTTTGACCGGTAAAGTGGCCGCTGGAGCAAAATAGGAGCGTACCCGCTGACGCAGCCGGGCGGCTTTACCAACGTAGATAACCCGGTTTTCTTCATCACGGAAGAGATAGACCCCGGGTTTCTCCGGTAATACTCTGACACATTCCTTAAGACTTTCTCTATTCATTTAATGTAAATTTTATCATAGTGTTTACAGGGGAACAAAAAGCGGGGAGAGAGGTATTGTAGATGAGCAAACATCCAAATATAATGTAATATAAGAAAGTGTGGCTAAATTTTTTATGAGAAGCACTTTACTCCGCATTTGTTTGACAAAAAACATGTAATATTTGTAGTATTATTAGGTTTACTCTGTGAAAATACGGAGGAAATAGTTTAGAAAAAATAATTTGATTATAAGGAGGCATTCTGACTGTGGCAGTAAACGAAGAAAAAATCATTAAGTCTATGATGGCAGAGAACAGGGTTTTCAATCCTCCCAAGGAACTCAGCGCCAGGGCTTATATCAAGAGCCTGGATGAGTACAAGAAAATCTATAAGAAATCCGTTGATGACCCAGAAGGGTTCTGGGCGGAACAGGCTAATGAACTGGAATGGATCAAAAAATGGGATAAGGTTCTCGAAGAAAGATTTGACGAAGGTTATCACCGGTGGTTTCAGGGTGGCAAGCTTAATGTTAGTGCTAACTGTCTGGACCGGCATGTCAAGACCTGGCGGAAGAACAAAGCTGCTATCATCTGGGAAGGCGACGCTCCCGGAGAGAGCAAAATTTTAACTTATCAGCAGCTACATTACGAAGTTTGTAAATTTGCTAACGTATTAAAGAAACTCGGTGTCAAGAAAGGCGATCGTGTTTCTATTTATTTACCCATGATTGTAGAATTACCCATTGCCATGTTGGCCTGTGCTCGCATCGGTGCGATACACAGCGTCGTCTTTGGCGGTTTCAGCGCGGAAGCTTTGCTTAACCGTATCAATGACTGTGCGGCTGAGGTTGTTATCTGTTGCGATGGATATTTCCGCGGCGGAAAAGTTATTAACAGTAAATCCAATGCAGACGCTGCAATGGATGGTGCTCCTAAAGTGAAAACCGGTATTGTTGTAAAGAGAGCCGGCAATGAAGTTGCCATGAAAGAGGGACGTGATCTCTGGTGGCATGAATTAATGTCTGCACCCGATATTACCGCTGTTAACGAACCCGAAGTTATGGATGCGGAAGATCCCCTGTTCATTCTCTACACCAGTGGCAGTACGGGTAAGCCCAAGGGAGTTTTACATACCCAGGCCGGTTATCTCCTCTACACTACAATAACTTCTCGCTGGATTTTCGATATTCATGATGAAGATACTTACTGGTGTACCGCCGACATTGGCTGGATTACGGGACATAGCTACATTGTCTATGGTCCTCTTTCCAATGGTGCCACCTCTGTAATGTTCGAAAGTGTACCGACCTATCCCAATCCCGACCGCTTCTGGGAGATCGTAGAAAAATACAAGATAAACATATTCTATACCGCTCCTACTGCGCTACGTTCACTGATGAGAGAAGGCAATGCCTGGGTAGAGAAACATGACTTGAGCAGCCTGCGCATTCTCGGTTCAGTGGGTGAGCCTATCAACCCCGAAGCATGGATGTGGTATTTTAACATTGTTGGCAAGGGCAAGTGTCCCATCATGGATACCTGGTGGCAAACCGAAACGGGTGGTATCTGTATTACCCCGCTTCCCGGTGCTATTGCGACCAAGCCGGGTTCTGCTACATTACCGTTCCCCGGTATTCAGCCCGCTGTTTTGAGGGCGGACGCTACCCGTGCCAGTGTTAACGAAGGTGGCTCGCTGGTTATTACTAAACCCTGGCCCGGTTTGATGAGAACTGTTTACGGTGATCCCGAACGATTCCAGAAGACCTACTTTGGTCCCTTCAAGGGTGTTTACACCGTTGGTGACGGTGCCCGTGTCGACGAGGATGGTTATTACTGGTTGATGGGTCGTCTTGATGATGTTATCAAGGTATCAGGACACCGTCTGGGCACCGCTGAACTGGAGAGCGCTTTGGTGAGCCATGCTTCAGTAGCGGAAGCAGCCGTTGTTCCTATGCCTCATGATATTAAAGGTGAAGGTATCTATGCCTTCGTTACCGTAAAATCCGGTGTCGAGAAGACGGATGCTTTGAAAAAAGAGCTTATTGCTCATGTACGTAAGACCGTTGGACCTATCGCCAGCCCGGATAAGATTCAATTTGCCGATGCTCTGCCCAAGACGAGAAGTGGCAAAATTATGAGAAGAATTCTGGTTAAGATTGCTTCCGGTAAGGTAGATGATATGGGCGATACTTCTACCCTGGCCGATCCTTCTGTCGTCACTACTCTGGTTAACGAAAGAGTAAAGTAAATCCGTAAAACGGACAATAAGTAAAGCTAGTAAACCCACCGCTGTCTCGAGATAAGACAGCGGTGGGTTTACTTATTTCATATTTTTGCAATAAATAGCAATTGGTGTAATAATACGAGATAGTAAAATATTTATGTTAGATTTCGGAGCAATTCCGGGACGATGAGAGGCCAATGAATATACTTTTAGTTTATCCGCAATATGTTGATACTTTCTGGAGTTTCAAGCATGCTTTGAAATTTGCTTCCAAAAAAGCAGCTTTTCCTCCTCTGGGATTACTTACTATGGCCGCGATGCTTCCTCCGGAGTGGGAGAAGAAAGTCGTTGATATGAATGTGGACAAACTGACTGATAAAGATTTAAAGAAAGCAGATTATGTCTTTATCAGTGCTATGGTGGTGCAGTGGGAATCTTCTCGGGAAGTGGTTGACCGGTGTAAGAAACTGGGTATAAAAACCGTTGCCGGCGGCCCCTTGTTTACCATGGTTCCGCAGGAATTTCCGGATGTTGACCATCTCGTACTGGATGAAGCGGAAACAACATTGGCTCCTTTCCTCGAAGACCTGAAAAACGGGTGTGCTAAAAAGATGTATCGTGCGCCGGTTGATGTCTGGCCTGATGTTACTAAAACTCCTGTCCCTATGTGGGAACTGATAAAAATGAATAAATATGCTTCGATGAATGTTCAGTATTCCCGTGGTTGTCCCTTTGATTGTGAATTCTGTAACGTGACTACACTTAATGGACACCGTCCCCGTACTAAAACAGGAGAGCAGATAGTAAACGAACTGGAATCACTTTATAAGGTGAACTGGCGGGGTGCTGTCTTTGTTGTTGATGATAACTTCATCGGTAATAAGAATAAATTAAAGAAAGAAGTACTCCCGGCTATTTCCGCGTGGATGAAGGAAAAAAAATATCCTTTCCATCTTAATACCGAGACATCGATTAATCTGGCCGATGACGTTGAACTGATGGATATGATGACTGATGCCGGGTTTAATACCGTGTTTATTGGTATTGAAACTACCAACGAGGGAAGCCTGGAGGAATGCCACAAGGTACAGAACCAGAAACGTGACCTGGCAGAGTCAGTTAAAAAAATACAAAACCATGGTATACAGGTGCAGGCGGGCTTTATTGTGGGATTTGACAGTGACCCGCAGTCAATCTTCCAGGAGCAGATTGATTTTATCCAGAAGACCGGTATTGTTACCGCTATGGTCGGTATGCTCATGGCTCCGCCGCAAACCAGGTTGTATCGCCGCATGGAGAAAGAAGGTCGTATTATACCGGGTGGGTCAGGAGATAATACTGACGGTTCCACCAATGTTATCCCCAAGATGGGCTATGAAAAGCTCTTCAATGGATATCGTAAGATTGTACAGACCATCTATTCTCCGGAGCAATGTTATCAAAGAATTAAAACATTTATCAAAGAATATAAGCCGCCCCGCAAGAATTGGGGCCGGAAGTTGCCCGGTTTAAGCGATATTAAGTCTCTTCTCCATACGGCTCTGGTGCTGGGAATAAGAGAGAAGGAAAGATGGGTTTACTGGAAACTCGTGATATCCACTTTATTCAAACGGCCCCGCTTTCTTCATCTTTCGATAACGCTCATGGCATACGGATACCATTTCCGTAAAGTTGCCGATAAACTGCGTTATCCTCCTGTCAGCAGAATGACACCAATGCAGCCGGTAACGGCGAATGCAGGGAACGAAAAGTCTAACCAGAACGTTAATTAATCAGGTAAGTTTAATTAATTATCTTAATTACTGGTTGGTGTAATGATTAAAGCCATATTTTTTGATTTGCATGGTACTCTGGCATATTTTTATCCGCCGCGGCATGAAATTCATGTCATCGCCGCCCGCGATTGCGGTGTTACAGTTAGCTCTGAAGCAATATTGAAAGCACTTCCTCTGGCGGATGAGGCATGGAAAAGTGTTATTACGAACCAGGGGAAAGAAGACGGGAAAGGCCAGAACAATAGTAAACCGGGAGCATTTTACGAACAGGAATTATTGCGCCGATGCGGAGTGGAAGTAACACTGGAAACTGCGGCAAAAATCATCGATGGTTTCTGGAAACTTATGGCACATTTTGTCCCATATGATGATAGTATCCCGACATTAAAACTCCTGAAAGAGCGGGGATTTATTCTCGGTGTCCTCACTAATATTGCCGGCGGAGATGTTAATGTTATCTGCGATAATCTGGGGTTTACTCCTTATCTTAATGTGGCAGTAAGCTCGGAGGAAGTGGGAGCGGGAAAGCCGGATGCCCCGATATTTCTTAAAGCGTTGGAGCGTGCCGGTGTTAAGGCTGATGAGTCCATATATGTTGGTGATAAATATAATATCGATGTCCTCGGGGCTCGGGGAGTGGGTATTAATCCGGTGCTTCTTGATCGTGATAACGCTTCTCCTGATGTTAATGATTGTCCCCGCGTCCGGACATTGAATGAGGTAGTGGCGCTGCTATAACGCGCGGGCATAATATGTGTGTGGAATTATTTGTTATAAGATAGGATTGTAGGGGCAGGTTTTAAACCTGCCCATTTTATTAAATTTATGTAAATGGGACTTATGGTATGCAATCTCGTCATCCCTCAATGAGATTAAGAAATTATGATTATACCAGGCCAAATGCATATTTTGTTACTATTTGTACTTACCACCGACAGATACTTCTGGGGAAAATAAATAATGGGATGATGGATTTGAATTCTTATGGTGATATTGCATTATCATGCTGGGAGAAGATACCGGAACACTATTCTGCGATTACATTGGCTTCATTTACAGTTATGCCTAATCATATTCATGGAATTATAATTATAGGTGATAATGATATTCGGGCAGGTTTAAAACCTGCCCCTACAAAATACTCGCTTTCTGAAATTGTGCGTGCATTCAAGACGTTTTCGGCACGAGATATAAATCAGGCAAGAAAGACCCCGGGTAGTCCTGTCTGGCAGAGATATTTTTATGAACATATAGTACGGTCGGAAGAAGAATTCAATCAAATTTCAGAATATATTATTAATAATCCGTTAAAATGGATACTGGACAAAGAAAACCCGGAAAGAAAAAATTCAGTGGATATTCTGCCATTTGAGCATGGATAATGATATTTTAATAGCAGCTATCATATTATTTTAAAATTTGTTATTACCGTAAATTCTCTTGTAGGGGCAGGTTTAAAACCTGCCCGCCTGTGTTACGGAGTATTGTCTGATTGAGGAAGGAAGCTCTACAGTATAATAATGGTAACGTTCCCTTTTGGTTGATATTAAAATCATCACAATAATCCATACCGACGCGGGTGCCCTTTGGGCAGGGTATCCAGAAGTTAAATTATTTGACTAGATTCGCACCCAAAGGGTACCCGTCAACGGAATGGAATAGAAAACAACCAAAAGGGAACGTTACATAATAGTAATGTTTTCTTATTACGCTCTTCCTGTCGCCAGTTCAGTTAATAACTCTTCCAGTTCCTTCTGCCAGCTATTGTCTCCGGCTTTACGGCGCAGCATGAGACTTTTCCCATCCCAATTCCCCCCACCGTGCCTTAACCGGGTAACCAGACTGGGGCGAATGTCCATATTTTCCGTTATCCAGAGGACAATATATTCTTTCTCTGCGGAGATGGAGCGGATACTGGCTTTTGCTGCCAGTGATTTTATTTTCACGGCATAGAGCAAGTTTTCCACCTCCAGAGGTATTCTGCCGAAGATATCCCGCATTTCTGCGGCAACATTATCCACTTCCTCCGGTGTTTTTATTGAAGCTAAACGGCGGTAGAAATTAAGCCGGGTATCCACGCCGGTGATGTAATCTTCCGGGATATGCGCATTTAATGGTAAATTAATAGTGGGCATATGTGCTTCCATGATAGAGGACGGAGCTGTTTCTTCTTCTAGATTGCCTTCGGAAATCTTCTTTTCCCTTTCTGCCCGCAGACGGGCAACATTCTCCGCCAGCAGGCGGCAGTAGAGGTCAAATCCCACCGCGGCGATATGGCCGCTTTGTTCTGCTCCCAGGAGATTTCCTGCGCCGCGTATTTCCAGGTCTTTCATCGCTATCTGGAAACCAACCCCGAGGTCGGTTGCTTCGAAAATGGTCGCCAGCCGTTTCTCGGCAGAGGAAGTGAGCCTTCTACCCTTGCCGTAAAGAAAATAGGCATAAGCCCGTTCACTGCTCCGCCCCACCCTGCCTCTTAGCTGATAAAGCTGTGCCAGTCCGAAAGAATCTGCTTCGTTAATGATTAGAGTATTGGCCCGCGGGATATCCAGCCCCGATTCGATAATCGTGGTACAAACAAGGATATCGGCTTCCCCTTCGGCAAATTTCTGCATTACCTCTTCCAGTTCGTTATTGGCCATCTGGCCGTGTGCCACCAGAATTTTTGCTTCCGGTATCAGTTCGGTCAGATGCCGGGTAATGCGATTGATGTTATGAATACGGTTATGGACGAAGAACACCTGCCCTTTCCGTTCTATTTCGCGCAGTATCACTTCCCGTACCAGTTTATCATCATATTCGCTCACACTGGTCTTGATCGGCAGGCGGTTTTCCGGTGGAGTCTCCATAATACTGATATCGCGTGCTCCGGCCAGGGAAAGATGCAATGTGCGCGGTATCGGTGTTGCGCTGGCAGTGAGAAAATCGACTTCCTTGCGCATTTTTTTTAATTTTTCCTTGTCGGCTACGCCGAAGCGCTGCTCCTCATCTACGATAACCAGTCCCAGATTTTTGAACTTCACGTCCTTCTGTAACAGGCGGTGTGTCCCGATGCAGATATCCACCGTGCCATCGGCCATGTCCGCTAAAATCTTTTGTTGTTCTTTTCGGGAATTAAAGCGGCAGAGGACATCTATTTTCACGGGGAAGGGTGCCAGTCTTTGTTTAAACGTCATATAATGCTGTTGTGCCAGTACCGTGGTGGGGACGAGGACGGCTACCTGCCGGCTGTCCATCACTGCTTTAAAAGCCGCCCGGAGAATGACCTCGGTTTTACCGTAGCCGACATCACCGCAGATGAGACGGTCCATGCATTTTGGCTTTTCCATATCTTCTTTCACCTGGCGTACTGCTTCCGCCTGGTCGGGGGTCTCGGTAAAGGGGAAAGAATCCTCCAGTTCATTCTGCCAGGTTGTATCCGGCAGGTAGGCATGCCCCGTTGCCAGTTCCCTTTCGGAATATAATGCCAGCAGGTCACGCGCCATTTTTTCAGTGGATTCTTTCACCCGTCGTTTCAGGCGTGACCAATCCTGGGTTCCCAATCTTGTCAGTACCGGTTCACCTTCGCCCGCACCGACATAGCGGTTAATCCGGTCGAGCTGATCCAGAGGAATATAGAGCTTGTCACCGGCGGCATATTCCAGAATGAGATATTCTCTTTCTATGGAATCGTCCGGCATTTTTGTTATTCCCGTGAAGCGGCCGATGCCGTGTTCGATATGCACCACATAGTCACCCAGAGTGAAATCACTGAGAGACAACGGCTTTGCCGTCTTACGCCGCACTGGGTAGCGACGGGGTTTCACAATGCCGAAAAGTTCGGCATCGGTTAAGAGAATGGTCTTATTCAGACGGCCGGTGCCCCATCCTGCACTGAGAGCACCGTCAATTAATGTCAAAGAGCCGGGACGGGGTAACGTATTAAGTTGTGAAATAACGGGTACGTTCAGTCCTTCCTCTCCCAGCAATTCCGCCATACGCTTTGCCTGCCGCGTAATCAGAATAAGACGGCGTTTTCCGGCGGCCATTTCCCGAGCACCGGCGAGCAAAGGTTCCAGTTGTCCGCCATAATGTGGTGCCATAGAAAAATCCAGTTTGTAGCTCTGTTCTGTTTCACTTCCGCTGTCCCAACGGCAAAATTGCACCTGTGTTCCGGTACGGTTCAGACTATCCATTAATTCCGCAGCAGTAAGGTAAGGACGGTGCTCTGCTTCGGCAAAATCTTCCTCTTCACGGCACCGTTGCCGCAGATGTTCTATCCGCTCTTCTGTTTCCCAGGCGGAATTTTTGATATCCAGAGGCTCATTCAGCAGAAATATAGTATTCTCCGGTAAATAATCCATAAGGGTATCGCTGATATCAATAGAATCGGTTGTATCGGAAAAAGCATCACCTGGCGGGGCAATAACCAGTGACTGAATCTGCTTCAGGGAACGCTGTGTTACCGGGTCGAAGAAACGGATGCTCTCAATATTATTCCCGAAGAATTCGATACGGGCGGGTAAATCATTCCCCGGAGTATAAATATCGAGGATTCCCCCGCGGCGGCTTACCATGCCCGGCATCTCTACTGCCGCTTCTCTCTGGTAACCCATAGCGACCCATCCGGCGAGGAGTTTGAGCGGTTCTGCCTCCATCCCGACCCTCAGTTCATAACTGGCGGAAGAGAATTTTTCCCGTGAGATTATCTTTCTCATTAAAGCCGGTGCCGATGTGATAACAATGGTATTATTTAATGTGGTTCTGTTCTCGGAAGCAGCTTCTGCCAGTGTGGAAAGTATGTGCAGGCGCTCCTGAACGAGCGTACGGCTCGGCGCCAGGTGTTCATAGGGCAAAGTGTCCAGGTCGGGGAAAAGCAGTATAGTGGTCTTCTCACTGCACCAGACGAGTATCTCATCGTACAATTGCCGGGCGTTATCCGGTTCAGGGGTAACCAGAAATAAAGGAGAAGTTATCCGGGAGGAGAAAGCGCTAATAACGAACGGTTTGGCTGCATCTGGTACAATAACACGGTGCCGGCTATTAGTCTGCGCTACATCCCGTATTAAGCGGGTGTAAGCAGGCATATTATCGATAAGAGAAAGCAAACAACTAAAATCCGCCAAATTAATATTCCTTTACCAACACGTACAGGGCTGGTTATCAAGCCAGCCCACCCCCCGATTTTATCACTCTTTAAGCGGCGCTGTCATTCCGTCACTATCCGCGGTAGCGTTCCCTTTTGGTTGATATTTAAATAGTGATAAATATCCCATACCGACGCGGGTGCCCTTTGGGCAGGGTATCCAGCCTATACACCACCCCTCTGGATTCCGTTTTACAACGGAATGGTAGGGAGAACAACCAAAAGGGAACGCTACCCTATCCGCTGTCGTTCTGGATAAGTACAGCTAGCCTGCCCCGTATCAGGTACGGGGTAAACTCCAGCGGGAATCCAGGGTATTGTCATTGCGAGGAGGCCATCAGGCCAGGCCGAAGCAATCCGGTGTGGGGGGAACACTACAAACTTCAAACAATTAACTGTTTATTAACTCCTGAAAGCTGATTGCCAAAAGCCGACTGCTATTTACCTGCGCATCACCATTCCGATGCAAATCGGAATCCAGCGGTGGGGTATGGCGGCAGCACAAACCGCAAACTATTAACTGTTTACTAATCTCTGAAAGCTGACGGCTGCTTGCTGAAAGCTATCTCTATTTTTATCCTGCCGTTGGTTTTCCTCCCACCGGCCATGATTTAGTTTCCAGCGGTTTACAGATAATTTCACTGATATGCAGGTCGTGTAATCTATTGGAAGAAGCGGCGGTGGCAACGATGGCGGTATCGGCACCGCTGCCGGTACCGGCTATGGCAATGACCTTTTCGCCCACCGCTGCTCCACCTCCGTTAGCCGCCATCATGATAATTTCTACGCAGACCTTCATTCCCTGACAGAAAGTACGCAGCAAAGTAGCTATCAGTGCCGGTGCCAGTGTGCCGTAGAGAGGTTCGGTATGGAAAAGCATTGTTCCGAAGTAGACGCAGTGACCTTTTTCTTCCAGTTTCCGGACTACCTCTGCCGGGAAAGGCTGTGTCTCCCGGAAGCCATACTGCCAGGGGATAACGACCATTTGAATTCCGGTTCCGGTAAAACGTTCCGCCGCCAGGCGGGCGGTATCGCCCCGGGTAGAAGCGAGGACAATCTTATTAATGCCTCGTTTTTTTGCCCGCTCGATTACCAGTTGCAGTGTTTTTTCCGTATTCTCTTTACCCGGCTGCTCAAAATAAGTGATTTTCTCTTCCATTAATTTCTCTCCTGTTAATTTATACTGTTAAACAAATCCGAAGCACGAAATCCGAAATCCGAGACAATATCAAAAGTATAATATTAAATGAACAAAACGTTTCGTTGGTAGTGTTTCGGGAAATTAGATTTGTTTCGTTTTTCGACATTCGAATTTCGAATTTCATCCTGTCAATCCCGTGACCCATCCCGACGCCCAGGCCCAGGCAAGGTTATAACCCCCTCGCTTCCCGTTCACATCTAAAATTTCTCCGGCGAAATAGACATTCTTCTTTATCCGGGATTCCAGCGTTTCCGGATTGACCTCAGCAACAGCCACGCCGCCGCCGGTGAATTCTGCCTCATTCCAGCCGCGTGTGCCGCTAATTTTAAAATGCCGTTCTTTTAGAGAAGTAATTATCGCATCAATATCGTCTTTCTCCGGAATACTTTTCAGTACCGCGCCGAATTTATTCGGTAAAATACCTGCCAGCAGGTCTTCCGCGGCAACTTTTCCCTTTCTTCGCCTGACGATGATGTTCCGTAATTCTTCTTTCTCCATAAAGGGCACCATGTCTACGACAAGAGAGACATCGTTTTTATGCTGCCGGTGCAGTGCCAGCGAGATTTCCTCGCTAACATCGAGGATACATGTCCCGGAAAGGCCATATCTGGTAAAGAGTAGTTCTCCCTGTATGGACTCGCCCGTTTTACCGTCGATGATGCTATGTACCCGTGCTAGGATACGCTGTCCCTGTAGTAAAAAACAGAGATTGTCCTTTACTACCAGGGGTACGGCGCAGGGGATGGGTTCAATAATGGTATGCCCCAGAGTGCGGGCGATCTCATAAATATTTCCGTCCGCGCCGAAGGCGGGATATGTTTTCCCGCCGCCCGTAATAATAATCTTTGTGCCGGAGATTTCCTTTCCGTCCTGAGAAGAAACGATAATTCCACTGCGGGAAGACGAGATGGCGGAACAGTTGAAATTATATTCCACCGGAACGGACAGCCGCTGTAATTCCATCTCCAGTACTTTCAGTACGGAAGCGGCCTGGTTCGTGACGGGGAAGATACGTCCCTCGCGGGAATAAGTTTTCAGCCCCAGGTTTTCGAAAAAACTGAGCATCCGGGATTTATTAAATTTACGGAATATTGTTTCTACCAGGGTACGCGCCGTCGCATTATAAAATTCCGGGCGGAGGTCATCGTTAAGCAGATTACAGCGGCCGTTGCCTGAAGCAAGGATTTTTCGTCCCAGCTGCGGCATCTTCTCGCAGATAACAACAGAGCCTCCTGCCCGTGCGGCACTGATAGAGGCAACAATCCCTGCCGCACCTCCCCCGATAACAATTGTCTCATAATTTTTCATCCTGACGTTACTTTAGAATGCTCGCTCTCCTTTCGTCAACTGTATCTCCCCTTACCATCCCGATGAAAATCGGGGGTCCAGAGGAATTTTGCCTTATTGTGCACAACCTTTCTCTCGCCTTTGATGGGAGAGACTGAATGAGAGTGAAATGTCATTGCGAGCGAAGCGTGGCAACCTAGTTGTGGGGGTGAGCTACACAAATCAGAAACTGTCGACTGCGAACCATCCGCTGACTAGTGCCTACGGACAGCTTTTATATTAGTTCCGGATGATTTTCTGGCAGCCATTGATCAAGCATGGTTTTGAGATTTTTCGCCAGATCAATTACTTCGGAAACTTCCCGTTCGGAGACCATGCCGATTCTCTCATAATCACTTATGTTGCGTTTCCGGCGGAAATTATCGAACTTCTTAATAGTCTGAACGTCCGGCTGTAAAGTAAAAGCCAGAGATTGAATTGACCAGTAATGATGATTGGCGCCGGCAGCTAGAGCGGCTATTGTAATCATAAGTGCGGCGTTATAGGCTGTAGCGAATCTTCTATCAGTACTGAGATTAATTACGAGAGCGTCCTTCAGATCACGTTCGTATACCGATATGAGCTGGTTAATCTCGTTCTTGCGTGTTCTATGTGATTTTAATTTACCTTCATTCAGCCAGTCTGCCAAGCTCATTATCATCACCTATAAGAAAAATCTTATCTTCTTCAAGTACCGTTTTCACAAAGTAGTGGTCTTCCCGAATTTTTTTTCGGAACTCAGAGACAGGATAAACCACAATATTTATTTCCCGATGCAGAGATTCTTCTGCCGGAGTTAATATGGTAATTGCTTCGTCGAAAGTAATTTCTCCAATAAGCATTACATCAATATCACTGGCTTTACTATCTGCGCTACGGGCAATCGAACCGAAGATAAAAGCAACCCTGATTTTATCTGTGTCTTTTTCCAGGGCTTTCCGGATAACATCGGCGACCCCGAATGTTTTTCGTACAATGTTTTTAAGTTCGTTAAATATTAGTGAATCGGGATTAGCTTGATAATATACATGATTACCTCGTATCGTGCGCAATATAATTGCGGCATCGGTAAGCTGCCGTAATTCCCGCTGCAAAGGGCCGAGTCCCACTCCGGTAAGCCGTACAATCTGGCGCAGATAATAAGCTTCATTCGTGTTTCCATAAAGCAGGGCCAGGACAAGGCGGCGTGTTTTACCAAAAAGCGTTGTACCAATGGTATTATCAAAGAGCTTTGTAATCATATTGATTACAATCGTAACCTTTATAGTTACATTAGTCAAGTTTTATGCTAGAGTGCAGTCGCTCCCTACTTGATATAGGAAAGAGTTTTGGGGGGGGAGGATTCTTTAATTATAAATCTTATCTCGTCAATCATCTTCCTCTCTCCCTTGATGGGAGAGACTGAGTGAGAGTGAAATTGTTCCTCTTCCTATTGTCATTCCCGCCTCCNNTCCAGTGTTAGTACGATAACGTTATTGTCATTGCGAAGCCTGTCCCGTATTATACGGATACGGGATGGCAATCCGGTGGTGGGCTCTATTGTCATTCTTACGACTCTATTGTCATTCCTGCCCCG
>DDXZ01000047.1 GCA_002347295.1 Dehalococcoidia bacterium UBA2247
CCTACTTAAATGATTTGACACGTATAGTTAGTTTTGCAATTCCAGATATTATGCCCACGTGTTCATCCCGATGTTCGTGCATAGGCTGAATATGGTAGAATACACCCGAATTTGGTTTCCAAAGTAGCCCGTAACACCTTTATAATGAAGTTACTATTTCCTGAAGGAGGCTTGAGCCATGGAATTTTTTGACCTTATGAGTATCACACACCGCTATATGGAGATACTAAACCCTTCAACGTCTGAAAAATCATCAAACTTGGCAAACTACTCAAATTGAAAAAAGGAAACCGGGTCATCGACTTCGGTTGTGGTTGTGCTGAGCCCCTCACTCTCTGGGCTGAGGAATTCGGTATCACTGGTATTGGCATAGATATATCCGAGGATTTCTGCGACCGGGCCAGGAAAAAGCTGGCCATGAGAGGGTTGTCGGACCAAATCGAAATCGTTTGCTCCCCTGCGGCTGACTACGTATTTGAAGATGGGGCTTTTGATGCCGCAACATGTATTGGGTCAACGTTTGTTTTTGACGGTTACCAGCAGACAATCCAGGCAATGAAGCGGGCTGTTCATCAGAATGGACGCCTTGGTATCGGCGAAACCCACTGGCTTAGCAATCAGGTACATCCGGAATACGCCCAAAAACAGGTAACCACCCACACAGAACCGGAACTAACTCAATTTACCCGGGACGAAGGTTTTGAACTCGAATACATCATCCGTTCCAGCCACGACGACTGGGATAGATATATTTCGGATAGTTGGTATGGACTGATACGTTGGCTTGAAGAAAATCCCACCCACCCTGACCATGAACAGGTGTTCAAACATTTTCGTACTGACCAGGATGATTATTTACAATTCCAGCACCAGAATATGGGTTGGGCTATGTACTGTCTCACTCCCATGAAAGGGTAACAATGGTAAAATATGAGGTAAAATTCAAATGCCCTCCTTGTAATTATACTGATACTGACTGGAGAGGAGTCTCGGCAGATACATATGTTCAAGCTTTAAGCTTAACCCTGAAATGTCCCATAAGTGAAGAACATGAAATGATAGTCGTCAAAGTAAGAGAAGTTATCAGGGAGTAAACAAGAGTCCGAGTTGTTATGGTGTTGTAGGAATAATATTCACAGTCTCTTTTCCGGTGAAAGAATTATAGTCATTGACAATCAAACATGCCGATATTTGTCCAGTAATAATCGTAAATGTAAATTAAACCTGAGATTAAAATAAAGAGGGGAGCAAGAATGCTTCCTCTCTATTTTAATTCCATGAAATGACCCAATGTCGCTCTAACCTATTTTCAACACCATCTCGATCTCTAATGTTGCAATTACATTCCACACGCCCAATTATTCATCACGTAGTAATATACAATCAATATAGTTAATTGTGTAATTTGGGATATTACACTAAAGTGTTCACCTCTATATGCTAATAATAAAGACTAACCAACATTAAAATGATCATAACCTTATCACACTCCTTATTGCCTCTATTGAGATATATGAGACATAGCATATCTTCTTCTCAATCGCGATTAACTCCTGCTATTTTAATACACAACCCACCGCCATTAGATTTTAACACCACTTCCAGAGCATCAATTTCATGAGAATTAATCGCGCTATATTTGACAATTCATTAACCCTGTAGTACATTGTAATACATAGAGGACTGAATGGTTTATATAACCTATCCACCAATTTGGACTCAGGCAGTTGTAGATAAGATTTGGCAAAAATATAATATAACTGCTGAAGAAGTCGAAGAGACAATATATGACGATAGTCCAGCTTGCATAAAAGGCACATCCGGCTCATATTGGCTATATGGCCACACTATTGGAGGACGTCTTTTATTTATTGTTTTAACGAGAAAAGTGGGGAAAGGACGCTACAAAGTAATCACCGCTCGAGAAATGGTTGAACGAGAAAGGAAATACTATAATAAGTCTCGGAAATAATATCGTTTGGTGACTGCAAGAAGGTGTAAGATGACAATAAGTAAAAATTTAATACCAAAATTTGAAAACGAAGAACAAGAAGCAGAATATTGGGACAAACATAGCCCTCTTGACTTAGTTACTGAACCTAAATTAGATAAGGTAAAGATAGGTGGAACAAAAGATAGGCCAATAGCTATTCGACTGGACAGTAAAACCCGTACAAAACTGAATGAATTAGCTACTAAACAGGGACTTGGTCCTTCTACTTTTGCACGACGTATTCTGACAGCAGCGATCGAGCAGGAAAATAGACCGTGCGTAAAAAAAACAATAGACGAAGTCATGGAGGCATTCGATAGAAATATTCCCATGGATGAGAAGAACAAGATTGAAACTCTTCTTAGAACTTTCGCCATAGGCAACCCGCCGTATCTCCTAGAGTTGACTGATAAGAGAAAAATTGAGGAATTTTCTCATTTGTTTTTGGCAACGCTATTGTCGCTGGCCGGCATTGAAGTTGTTTCTCATCAAGACGCAGAAACCCAAAAAGGCAGAGATACTATTACTCTTAAGCCTTAAATCACATTAAACCATGTCCATAACGGCATAGGCTTCTACAAAATGCCAGAAATAACCAGAGTATCTATGTTTGACCAATTCTGGGATAAGGTCAAAGTATCACTACCAGGGTTAGGTCAGTCTTATAGAAAAACTTTTCTCTATTTTTCGTTTCTTAGTTACTAATCACTGATTGTTCATCATCAATTCTAAAGAATGCACTTAGTTCCGAGATGTTTGATCCTTCAAGTATAATAGGTACACGTGTGTTCAGGGGCAGACTACGCTGGTAATGGAGATGGGTTTCCAGACCGATGTCTGGAATGAGAACGGTACTACGACGGCCATCCGTCTCCACGATTACCCCTTCTCCATGCCACTGTGGTGTCTCCGATAAATAGACTATGGTCCAATGCCGGTTTGAAAGCCTCTCTACTTGACGCATAGTATTCATGACTGCCTCAGCCGTCCCCAGTCTTAGAAGCACTTCTTCAGAAGTCAGGAGATCTTGTCCCCGGATATGTGCTCGTAGCTGTTGGTGGGCTATCAAGTCTTGGTAGCGTCGAATGGGGCTGGTAACCTGAGTATACATATCCAATCCTAGTCCAGCATGTCGGGCTGGTACGCTCTTGAGTTGCCCCGGTTTCATGAGACGGCGAAGTGCATACATCCCCGCTAGACCATCCGGTAACGCAGGAATCTGAGTGGCCTCCTGCGTAGAGAATGCCAATGGGATCCTCTCTCTGAGCGCATAGTTAGCAACCGCCTCCCCGACCATCAGCATTGCTTCTTCTACAATCGCCTGGCTTCTCAAGGAACGTACCGGGTGAAAAATAATTTTTCCGTCTTCTAATCGGACGTCAACTTCTGGCAGTTCTATATTGACCGCACCGTTCCGCTTCCGGCGGGCCTCGTTATTTTGAGCAAGACGAAGTAGCCCCTCAAAAGGCAAACTATTAATCATGTCCTCAGCTTGCTCATAACTAAGTCTGGATACCCTTATCCAGCTGGGAACAATCTCTACCCCAATAATTCCCCCTTCCGAGTCCAGGTTTATACCAAATGACAGCGCCGGTGAGATATCATCCATGCCCAGGAGGGCTAACCGTTTGCTGGCTTTAGTGGGTAACATCGGTACTGTCATTTCCGGCAAGTAAAGGTTGGCGGCACGATTGCGCGCCTCAAGATCCGCCGGACTATCTGGAAGGACGAGAACCGCTACATCGGCAACATGAACCCACAGGCGATTGGGCTCTTCCAAACTCAGGGCGTCGTCAGGGTCTATTGTCCATGCATTGTCGATGGCAAACGCCGGGAGGTGAGTCAGGTCTACCCGGTCTTCTTTGGGTAATTCCGGTAAATCGGATACTGGAGCCGACAGCGGAACACCGAAGCGTTTCGGGTATGGATTAAACCTGTTGTTCCAACGCCCCAGCTCCAATAATAACGAGTGTGCATTTTGTGGGTTCTGACTGCGACCGAGTTCGTGCAAGACCCGGCATTCATTGGCTTTGCCCAGAGCCATGGACTCAACTTCGGCCAGAAAATGGTCATCTTCTGAGGTTACTTGACGATTTGCGACACGGGCCAAGAACTCTGTCCATGCAATCTTCTGAGAAGCTTTTAGCTGCCGTGTTTCTCGTTTTCGCGAGACTTCTTCACGAGAATAGGCTGTTATGCAATCAGGCATACCCTGAAAGTAGAGGTTATCGCATACCAGTTGCCATGCTCCCCAAGCAGTAGATGGAGTGAATTTTCCGAAAGCCAGTTCGGCGAGTTCGCGAATGGTCACAGTGTTATCTGACAGCAGCTCCCATACGGTCTCCGTGTCTCCCGTTTGAGGTTCAAGATGAGTAATATTGAGAACTGGACCAGGGTGGATCAGAATGATGTCCTTAGAACGAACTTTTTGTATCTTGCCATCTTCCAGTTTAATTTGCAGATCTGGATTGTCCTCAATAATCAATGCGGGACGATTTTTGTAAGCCACCAGGCTATGTTTCAGAAAAGTCATCATAAAATATTATAACTGATTAGATACTAATTCAGATGGTTTATCGATGATAAACATGCCAATTTATTAAATTTAACGTTATGTTTAACTGTTATCCTTTATTTATGAGGCTATAAGTATGATCTTGCTCAGTATTATTTGAACAGATAAAATAACGGACTATTTATGGAAGATCCAGAAACTCAAAAGTGGCATGCATTGATTTTTATGTCAACATTGATTAAAATCAAGGAGTCATTTCACTTGGCGTTTTGACTCCTTGATTCAGGCAATTTTTATCCCGGTCAGGGAAGACTTTTAGGATTGGTGAGCCGTATGGGATTCGGACCCATGACACCTTGATTAAAAGTCAAGTGCTCTGCCAACTGAGCTAACGGCTCGCATGGTTTGTAACAGCGAAATGATAACAGTATGGGGGTTGTATTTCAAGCAGGTTTACTGCCAGGCTTTACCAGTGGCACACCTGCCCGACATTGGGGACACTCTTCCGGTTTATACGCGGGAATACTTATTTCAAGACAACTGAATAGAGGCACTCCTAATTCCACCTTGTCTTTAGTACGGTCAACGAGAATACCAACGCCAATTACTTCACCTTTTTGTCGTACTACTTCATCTATGACTTCTTTAACAGAACCCCCTGTGGTAAGAATATCATCAACTACAAGAACACGCTCTCCGGGATTAATGGTAAGACTACGGCGAAAGACCCGGCGTTCCCCTTCACGTTCCGCATAGATAGCACGCACCCCCAATTGTTTGGCAACTTCAAAAGCAAGAATAATTCCTCCTACGGTAGGGCCAGCGACTACCTGAATATTCTCCTGGGCAAAATGCCGGGCAATCATGGAACATAGTTGTGTAGTGTATTGCGGGTACTGAATAACCTTGAACTTCTCCACATAAGTAGGAGAATGTAAGCCGGAGGTGAGTAAAAAATGCCCATCCAGAATAGCACCGGTATCTCTCAATATTTTTTCTGCTTCTGCAGTCATTTTATTACAAACCTTTCTCTTATTCCTCGATAAGTGTCGGTTTAACATTAGGCGCTGCCCCAAATCTGCTTAACGGCCAGTAACGTAATATTGTTTTCCCGATAATTTCTTTCCGTGCTAACGTCCCCCAGGCACGCGAATCATAACTGACACTACGATGGTCACCCATGACAAAATAACTATCTTCCGGTATAGTAAATAGGCTTACCGTACCCGTTGTCTCCTCTACCAGATAAGGCTCCTGTAATACCAGCCCATCAATATAAACCGTCCCGTTTTTTATTTCAATGGTTTCGCCAGGTAAGCCAATTATTCGCTTGATGTTTGGAGTAACATCTACATCACCATTAGAAGGTGGATGTAAAATTATAACGTCCCCACGCTCCGGGTCATGCATACGATACGATATTTTACTGACGAAAAAACGCTCTCCCGGTTCAATTGTTGGCTGCATCGACGTCTGATATATCACACGCGTCTCCAGAACCAGGCTGAAAATACCATAAAAGACCAGAACGAGAAACAAAGTGAATAGTATTTCACGTAACAGAGGCCTACTCTGAATTGCCTGAACTATTTTTTTTATCTCCATATAATTTTACCCATTATAACCCACATATTGTAGGTTATTCTAGCTCATTTATGTAATATTTGTTAAAATAGCAGCAATTATGGATGAGAATGAACTCATACACCGCAGCCAGAATGGTGATATCGATTGTTTCAACCAGCTGGTAAAGCATTATCAAGAACAAATATATAACCTCTCATTCCACATGATGGGAGACGGGGCTTCCGCTGATGACGCCACCCAGGATGCCCTCTTTTCCGCCTGGAGAGCTATCGGAAGATATAGAAAAGGTAATTTCAGAGCCTGGCTTTTACGCATCACTACCAATGTTTGTCGTGATAAACTAAGGTCACGTAAACGACATGCCACAGTATCACTGGATGCTATGCCGATAGAACCCGACCTTTCCTCTTATACTGAAAAAAGTCTGGAAGACCCGCACGACCATATCCTTCATCTGGAACTGGATAGCGCAATTAAAGCAGGACTGGCACAATTATCTCCCGAACAGAAGGTAGTAGTTATAATGAGTGATATTCAGGGAATGAGCTATGAGGAAATCTCTCAAATAACAGATTGTTCTCTGGGGACAATAAAATCCCGTCTCAGCCGGGGCAGGCGCATTCTCCGTGATTATCTCCGTCAAAATGGAACTTTATCACCCTAGATTTCGTTTTAATTATGTAGGTGAAAATAATTTCTGAAATGATTCCTAATTTATTAAACAAGAGAAAATGTAATCGTGTGTGTAAGCTCCTTTCGGAGTATATAGATGGATGTCTCAATCCCCGCAAGGCAGCTTTTATTGAGGAACATCTTGCCAATTGTAGCGCTTGCCGCTCGGAATATGAATCTTTAAAGCAAACTGTAGGATTACTGGCACAGGTAAAGCCTGTTACGGCGCCCCGCTCTTTTGCTGTGACTGCCGTACGTGCCATTCCCTACCCTTCTTTTTTCCGCCCCCTCCGCATCGCCAGTGTCACTTTCGCCATTATGCTGGCTGTAGTATTTACTGGTGATGTAACCAATATATTACCTGAATTGTCCACGAATGAGATTACCTCTTCTCCTTTGCCTGTTGCTTCAGCTACATTATCTTCTGTTCCCCCTGAAGGTGATGTAGTAACAAAAGTTAGTGAAGGTGCTTCTGTTAGCGGTGTTAGCGCAGGAGAACCTCTTAAAGTTGGAGAGGACGGTCCTGCTCCTCAAGGCATTCAGGAAGACACGAAGACTTCCGACAGCTCCTCTGATTTGATTAGCGATTCTTCCTCACCGGTATCACCAGAAATAACGGAGGAGCTGTGGTGGCTTCGCTCCTTAGAGCTGATTCTTCTGGTTGTCTTTGCTATTACCGGTGTAACCACGGTATTTATCTGGCGTAAATATAAAAGAATATACAGCTAAATAGCGTAAAATTTTTAATAAATTTAATAAAAGAGAGCCGTTCTTCTGGAACGGCTCTCTTTCTGATTTTAACATTACCCTTTAAATATACTTCAGTGCTTCTGCAGCGATTCCAACTCCCGGTAGTAAACTTCCCATGACCGTCGATCAAATAACACAAGATTTACTCTTTCCAATATCCTGTCTTCTTTTAAAAACCGGATTATGGTACCCAGGGCAACATGTGCTGCTTTCTCCAGAGGATAACCATATGCTCCGGTACTGATGGAGGGAAAAGAAATACTTTTTAAACCATGTACTGCCGCTAATTTTAAACTCTCGTGATAAGCACTGGCCAGTATCTCTGCCTCTCCACAACCTCCTCCGTGCCATATTGGCCCTACAGTATGTATTACATACTTCGCCGCAAGATTACCTCCACTGGTAATAACCGCCTGGCCTGCCGGCAGACTCCCTCTCTGTGCGATAATCTTCTTACATTCTTCCAATATCACAGTACCACCGGCACGATGTATCGCCCCATCCACACCACCACCACCCATAAGACCAGAATTTGCCACATTCACTATTACATCAACATTCTGTAACGTAATATCTCCCTGCAATAATGCTAGCCTGGTATTATTTATCACCATTTCCATCGCCGTACTCTAGACAGAATTATTTATTAATTCCATGTTACCAGACGGTTATGCAAAATATTCCAAAAAACGCGTCGCCACCAGAGCAACACATATGCCCAGTATTGCTCCGGCTAACACTTCAATCTTGGTATGCCCGATAAGTTCACGCAAACGGTGCTCAAAAGTAGGATTTCCTTTAAGAAGTTCATCCAGAATACGATTGATAATAACAGAATGCCTGCTCACTGTTTGGCGTACACCGGCCGCATCATAAATCACAATTGCCGCAAGGCAAAGAGTAATAGCAAAATAAGTAGAATTGGTTCCTTCCACTACACCTACTGTTGTCACCAGCGCAGACACAAGAGTTGCATGAGCGCTGGGCATTCCCCCCATAGCAAAAATAAGAGACCAATCGGTACGTTTATCATGTACCTTTGAAATAATTACCTTGATTAATTGCGCAATAAACCAGGCTAACGCCGGTATTATTACCACTTGATTATTAACAATCAACCACACGATATATTCTCCTGCCAGACACTAACATTCTAACAGAATAATATGCTCTATTTCATCCAGCACGGTAGTACCGGGATATTTTATACTAAAATTAGATTGCCGATAGAGAAATAAGTAAACGAATAACTGCTGTATCCCGAAAATACAAAGGTGAGCTTTTAAGTCTCACCTTTTTTCATTTCTTAGAGGATTTCCCGTGCCAGAGATCTGATATGTTGCAGAAAACTTAATTTCCGGCTATGGACAGATTTAGCCTTCGATTTTCTCAATACGATAACGTAGTTTGCCGGCCGGTGCGATAACTTCAACTTCCACTCCTTCGCTGCAATTCAAGAGAGCCTTACCTACAGGTGATGCGATGGATAACTTCCCATTACGGATATTCGCTTCTCTGGGATCCACCAGCGTGTAATTTAATTTCACTCCTGAATTTAAATCAAATAAAACCAGATTACTTCCAATATGCGCCTTAAATCCATTAGATTTTTCTTTATCCAGAACTGTTGCCGACCTTAATGTTGCCTCAAGCTGCAAGATTCTGCTTTCAATCTGGGCCTGCGCTTCACGAGCAGCATCGAGCGGCGAATTCTCTTTAAAATCTTTATCTGCCCTTGCTCTTTTAACATCCTCAAGAACGGAAACATGTTCCTGCTTTAACGAAGCAAGCTGCTCTTTAATTTCCTGTAACCCTTCCTCGGTTAATAGAGCAGCCTGTTCTGTTTGTTCTGCTGATTTCTCGATAACTTTACTTGTTTTGGTTGACCCTTTCTTTATCCTGATATGAGCAGCAAGATTATTTTTCGTCCAACCATTTTCCGTGGCATAATTGAGAAACTGCCGTACCGGTGCTATTTTTTTATGTACTTCTGTTGTCGCTGAAGCGGCCAGCCATTCGCAATATTTCGCTGCATCTTCCGGTATAAGACGATCCATCGCCTGTTTTTTACCGCACCACTGCACGAATTGGTTAAGCTCATGTTCAATATTGCTTCTTTTTTCCAGAGAAAGCCCAGATAAAAACTGGTCAGATGCATCCTTAATACTAAGGCTACTATTCCTCATATTCATCAGACAACCACCTCTATATGAAACATAAATATGCAACTCAGCTTTTGATGAAAGACCACCATCAAATTATGAGCAAGTTCCTATAATACGCCGATAGTATCATGCTGTCAAACGTTCGTTATACTTTTCACACTCACACAGAGGGTATTTAGATAGGAAACGACAGTTATGAAGAATAGCAATAAAAGTACTTTTCGTACTATAGCCATATTACTCATCTGACCTTCACCCGGAGTAAAAGAGGAATTACTCATCAAAACTGAAGGGAGGATATTGGTCAGTTGTCAACAGAATAGCATATGCTAATACGCGTAATCCCCAGCGCATAACATCTACAATAAATTTAAAGAGAGATTTAGGATATCTTCCAGTAAAAAGAATAGCAAACCAGGCAATAATAACACACACTCCCGCGGCAATTCCCAGAAAACACAGCACGATATAGTGCGGTATCGCCAGTAACCATTTTACCAGTGGTAATCCCCGACTAATTACCTTAGCGTCAGGATAAGGAATTTCCAGATGTACTGCCTGCTCTTCATCGGTGGAAGGATATTCATCTCTTAATAAAGCACCATAAGCTTCCACTCGTGCACTGAATCTGACTAGATTTATATTCCAATCATACCACCACCTGGGATACTTTTGCTGAAAAAGTATCATCAACAGGACAGGTAAAAAAAGAAAACCACCTACCGCAGCTAATCCTGATAACCATAACGTCCAGTTTCCCCAGGCAGGCCATGACCAAATAATCCCGCCTCCTCCAGCAGATATTAGCCCCAGAATAACAGCTATAGGAATAATGGTAAACATCCTTAAACCAGTTGTTAGTCTATTCAATGGACGGTCAGGATAATCCACAGAAAATTTTACCGGATAATCCATTTTGGGAGCTTCTGTTGATTCTGCCATATCAATTCCTCCTCTATTAATATTGTAATACCATAAATATTGCCCACCCGGATATTCGCACGCACTTCGATACAGAGATAATAGCAATATTTTTTTAAATTATATACTATCAGGAATAATATATTACATTATCAGGCCGTAAGCAGAAAGAGTATAGATAGAGAAAATATACCGTTACCAAAAAGTTAAAATGAATCATATAACTGATACTATGAATTATGCTTACTCAGTGCCAACAGGAATAAAGAGCGAAGCCGTATCGGGATAAGTAAGATGTAATGATATTTTTATATTACTATCGGACTTACTATTAGTTTTCGGATTAGTAAAGGTCATAACATAAGTTTTTCCCTGTTCCGCAGTGGCGATAAAGGAAAAACGGTCCGATGTCATTCCGTCCGGGTAACTGAAAGTTTATTCAAGTTACTTTTATTGATACACTGGACATCTACTTTTTTGTTATAGAACACAATATTAAATGACAATTCTCCTCTTTTGTTCAATCGTGGTTTTTAATAAATGGGATTCATATTCAGTATCCTATCCTCGTTAAAACCATTCAGTACCTATAGCGGCGATACCATAACCAACTATATTCAAAAGAACCCATATCTGGGTGATGTATCATTTTGTCATTCCCAGGTCAAGCCTGAGAATCCAGTGTTAATGTGATAACATCGCTCTGGAGATGATGCTTCTTGTTGTCAACTTATCTCTCTTGCTGCCTATTTTCTTAAAACCATTCCCTATTTCTCTGCCCCTGGATTCCCGCTCGGAG
>DDXZ01000019.1 GCA_002347295.1 Dehalococcoidia bacterium UBA2247
CATAACCAAGATATAAGAATGACAGTAATACAATTGCCCGCGGCAATCTGGCGGCAGGGGGAGCCGAGGAGAATATAACCAAACTAACCCATTAACCCATCCATTCATACTAAATCACCATCCCGTATCGTGCTACGGGACAGGCTCGCTCCGCTTCTCCAGACACTACTGTTTTTGTCATACTGGAGTCCTGTATCAAGTACAGGATAAATTCCACGCAGCATCTCAAGGGGGATGGGGGTATACTCTCTTCTACCATTCTGTTTTGTCATTGCGAGGGCACCGCAGTGCCCGCGGCAATCTGGAGGAGGGGGTATGGTCCCTTACTAATTATTCAATTTTTAATAAAGAGGGGAGTTTATTTCCCCCATAACTACAATATAATATATTACGATACAATCAGGATTCCTCAGGTTGTTGATGGGTAGTAAACAGTAACATCACTTAAAGTGGGGGTATTCGCTCCCACTGAAGTGGTCATAGTCGCCCGCCACTGGAAGTAGCGTCCGGTCACACTCATCGTCTGAGGGCTATCTCCGCTGCCCAGACTGACCCAGGTGGGCGTGCCATCGCTCTTGGTAAAAGAGGTATCACTCGCCCGCACTTCAAAAGTGATATCTGTTCCGGAAGCCAGAGTTTCCGTCCAATAGAGCTTGCTCCAGGCAGCGCTGGTCATAGTGCTGTCGTATACTGCCGATGCGAGGGTCCCTGACGAGACATAGGGATAGTTATAGAGCCGGAAGTACTGGTTGTAAGCCGTGTCGTTCTTCTTAGAAGATTTAAGGTAGCACTTGATGGTATGTGGCCCGCTGGCGTAGCTACTAAAATCCAGGGTATCGGTATAGGTCTGGTAAGAAGTACTCGTTGTCGTGTGTGTGAACTTGCTGACATCGTCGACACGAATATCGATATAAGCTGTTCTGTTGGTACTGGATGACCGGAGCTGGCTAATAATTTGAATACTGTCGTAGCTGGTATCGCTCTTAGTGAAGGTCAGAGTTTTTTTCAGAGTATAGGTAGTTCCCGACTGGCTGACGATAGTATCGTTGGATGTTACCAGAGAGTACGCCTTGCTCAGGATGACGTTATTGGAACTGGTGGTCGTATCGACATTGCTCAGTACACCGGTTTCAAACTGGGCCCGTGTGGTCTGGAGCCACCAGTTGGAAATGATGAGGCGGTTGTCGGTGGATTGGTCCGTATCGACAAAGTTGGCGCTCACCGCACCGATAGTGCCGGCGAGATAAACCACTCCCAGCAAGGCCAGGAGGATGATCCACATTATTCTCTTTTGGTTTCTATTTGTTCTCATATTTTTATTGGTTTAAAGTAAAGCTTATCGTTACATTGATGCCATCCGCTTCGAAAGCAGTACCCAGTCCGGCTTTAAGTTGTACGGCAATGGTAAAATCCTTTGTATCCTGAGCGTTGATACCAACCTGTCCGGTCAAATCAGCCGCGGCGACTTCCAGCATATCCTTACCATCGCCATCGGTATCGGTGATGCCGGTGAGCAGGTCGGTACTGCCGTAGGTCAAGGTGGTCACGATAATCTCGGCGGCCGTGGCATCTGCTGTTTTCGTACCGGTCGCTCCGGGGGGATTAGTACCATCGTTTTGAACGTAGGAGAGATCGATATCCAGGGAACTGCCATTGAGGTTGCCGTTATTTTTCAGGGTAACAGTCTGGGTGCCGCTGCTCTCCCCGGGGATGAAGCCAATGAGATAGAGCGTCTGCGTGACACCGTCAGTATCGTTCGTCTTGAGGTCGAGGATGCCGGCAGTGAAATTATTATTCTGCGTGCTCTCAATATCGGAGAATCTCGCCTGGACGGAACCAATGACGAGCCAGGCAATTACTCCGATGCAGATTATGCTTGCTATTAACTTGGAGAGAATTTTTCTCACTATTGTTTCTTTAATCCGATACGATACTATTCTGAGTGATATCCTGGGCGGCGGCAAAGATAATATCCAGGTCAATGTTATCACCCTGCAAAGCGTTATCCGTGACAGCTCCGGGGATGCCCCAGTCAAATTCCAGAGTGCCGGGATTGCCGGAATATCCCTCGATATAAATGAGCTTGCCCAGCAGGGTGCTCAGTTTTACGCTATCTGGCGTGCTGTCGTTATTCCAGTCGGCATCCATGGCAACGGTGCAGCTGGAGAGGGCTACCGGTACCGCTGCGGTGCCGTAATTGTTAGAGGCACCGAGGAGACTCTGTCCATTGAGTGTAAGCTTGTTAACAAAGACATTGGCGGTGTATTCCTCCAGAGAATCACAAGTGGTGCTGAGGACCCATTCCGTAGTGCCATTGCTGTAGTTGTCCGCATCGAAGTCAATCTCGAAACGGGCGGGGGTAACATTACTGTTGCTCTCCATAGTAATGACAATATCGTTCTCGTAGGTAGTGCCAGGGAGGACGATATCCTGAGAGAGGTCTACGGCAAGAAAACCGGCATCATCGATATCGAGAATACCGGCGGTGAAGTTATTGTTTTCCGAGCTCTCGGTATCACTGAACATAGCAAATGTTCCGCCGAGAAGTCCGGCGACCAGTATCAGTATTATGATGGCGATGACAATTCTTTTCATTTATACTTCTTTTTTTCTTTCCTCTGGGGCTGAGTCGAAGTGTTTGCTTCGGCGCAGCCCCAGAGGGGTGGGGCTGATGCCCCACCCTAGATATAGTTAGGCGTCCACTGCTGCTTGTTCCAGAGTAAAGGTAATTGTAAAACTCGCACTGTCTCCTTGAATAGTGTTACCAACTGAACCGTCAATAGCCCATAAAGCTACTACGGCGTCTTGAGCACCAGCGGCCATTAAACCGTTATATACATTATCCCAACTCGCACTGTCATAAGTGTTAAAAGTATCATATTGTAGATCAGCGTCACCTGCTGAGTAGGAGTAATAAGTACCATTTGCATCAAGCCCTATATCACCGGTAGTCCAGGTGCCACTCTCATCAACATCCACGTATAATGCTAAAGTGGCATTTGCGCCAAGTTCACCACTACCTAGTCCTTCATATTCAGTCGTCCCAGTACTCTCCGTATTAGTAATAGCGCTTATGGTAATATCAAGCTCTCCGGGTAAGCTTCCGGAATTTTTTATTGTTTGGCTGGCATTACCAGATTCTCCAGGGGCTTTATTAGTAAGTGCAAAATATGCCGTCCCCAAGTCATCTCCCCCAGCCCAGTCTAGGTCAAGAGTTCCTGCTGCTAGTGTATTGACATCCGAAGTTTCCGTGTCGCTGAAGTAAGCGAAAGCGCCGCCGGTCAGTCCGGCGACCAGTACTATGGACATGATGGCGATTAATATTCTTTTCATTTATTTCTCCTTTTTTCCTTTCTAATCAGGTCTTTCTTATTTATTTGTTTTTCCTCTTCCCCACTCCCCTCCGCCTCCCGGAGGTGCGTTCTTATAAATGCATTCTCTCTGTTACTTTCAAGGACTGGCACCTCCTCTTATTCTTATTTTTTTGTTTTTATTCCAATACATTTGTCGATTAATCCTTTTCGTCCTTTTCAGGCTACACTGCCAGTTTAGCACCAAGAAGTGCCAATCATGGTGCCAATAGTGACGAAAACGGTGCCAAGTGGTGACAAAACAGTGACAAATTCTCTCGTTTTTAATTTTAGTGGGGGCAAGGATTGCTTTTCGGGTTTTTTACTGTTATATAATTAACATAAATAAATAAGAGCGGAAAACTCAAATCTCAAAAGTCAAAAATACAAACTCAAGGAGTAAAGA
This sequence comes from Dehalococcoidia bacterium UBA2247, assembly GCA_002347295.1. GTDB lineage: Bacteria > Chloroflexota > Dehalococcoidia > UBA2247 > UBA2247 > UBA2247. The sequence continues at coordinate 3,757 of DDXZ01000019.1, forward strand.
GGAGAAATAATTTATATGGGTTGCTCTAATTGCCCCACCGCTAGATTGCCACGATCCGCCTGCGGCGGTCTCGCAATGACAATGTTGGATGTTAAATTGCCATATCCTGCTGGTGCAGAACTCGCGATGGCAGCGGGTGATGTCAGATTGCCATATCCTGCTGGTGCAGAACTCGCGATGGCAGCGGGTGATGTCAGATTGCCACGAGTGCCATGTGCTCTTACGATGAAGATGACGAGTGACCAAAATATGGGTTCAATCGATTTATACTCTCTCCCCTTGTGGGAGAGAGCAAGAGTGAGGGGGAGTTTAATTGGCTAAATCCCGGTCAATTATTCTGGCAAGGGACATGAGGAACAAACAAACTGAAGCGGAGAAAATGCTCTGGTTGAAGGTACGTAATTTACAATTAAACGGTGTCAAATTTCGCAGGCAACAACCGATTGGCCAGTATATTGTTGATTTTGTTAGTTTTGAAAAGAAATTAGTCATTGAAGTTGATGGCGGTCAGCATAATGAGTCGTCGACAGCAGCGCAGGATAGTAAAAGAACATTGTGGTTGGAAGATGAGGGATATAAGGTTATTCGGTTCTGGAACAATGAAATATTGGAGAATATGGAAGGTGTATTGACCAGTATTATGGAAGAAATAAATCACCCTCACCCTGACCCTCTCCCCTCAAGGGAGAGGGTAAAATAAGTAAATTCCCCCTCAAGCAGGAGAGATGGTAGAGATAATCAGTCTCTTCTCGAAGGAGATGAAATAGAGGTGATTTTCCTTAAGTAAGAAGCGACGGGATTAAAAAGTTGATTGGATAAAAAGAAAAGATTAGCAGGGTGTTGAAAAACCTTGTTTTGGACTAAAAAGGGGTGTTGGCTAGGCACGAATTTTGGATGATTTTCACGCATTTTGCCTTTTTTTCAACACCCTGTTAGATAGTAAAGAAGAAGATGATATTGAGATAATAAATCAGATTCTCTCTCCCCTTGTGGGAGAGAGCAAGAGTGAGGGGGAGTTTTAACCTTTAACCCGTGTTTGTAAAATTTGATTTATAATTTTTGATATTATAAAGAGAAGGTGTCTATTCTTGAAGAAGTTTATTGAGTGGTTATCCTGGGGAATTCTGATTTTAGCCGTGGGTCTGCTCGGTTTTGTGATGCAGGCCTCGCACAGCGGCTGGGAATTCAATGCCGTTCTCTCCGGGAGTATGGAGCCGGTGCTGCATGTCGGCGGTCTTATTGTTACCCGTCCCGTTGATGCTGCAGAGCTCCGGGTAGGGGATATTATTTCCTTTAAGGTGCCGGGAGGCGATACTCCTGTCTGCCACCGCATTGTGGAAGTGCGCAGTGAAGGCGGTGTTCTTTCTTTTATCACTAAGGGGGATGCCAATGATTCTCTTGACCCCAATCCTGTTCTGGCCGAAGCGGTGAAGGGGAAGGAAATATTTTATCTTTCTTATGTGGGCTATCTGACTTATTTTGAGAAATTTGCCAAAACGCAGATTGATTTTATGGGAGTGAAATTCTCTGTCGGGTTCGTGGCCGTTTTGCTCATGGGTTCTACTGTGGTAGGATTAATTATCAGCGATCTCTGGTTTGAGATTACCGACCCTTCCAGTGTGCGGCGGAGCCGCATGATAGAGAAGAAAAGAAAGAAATTACTGGCGAGAAGAAAAATGATGCTGAAGGTGGGGAAATGAAGAAAATTTTATTGATTGTCAGTGCGGTACTTCTGGTGGGGGCAATACTGGGGCTGGTGCAGACACACCGTCTCCCGGAGCAGTTGGAGACGAAAAAGGAGGTTACTCTGATGAGTTATCAGCAGCAGGGAACGTTTACCCCTCATTTCTTCGTGGAACCCTCTCTGGTCGCCGGTGATTATCAGGATTTGCCGGCCGATGCCCGCTATCCGGCAAAATTACTGAATAATATTGAGGTGAATTTTTCTTATGACACGCCGCTGGTGCAGGTTCAGGAGGTGATGGTTACTGCAGTATTAAGTAATCCCGAACTGTGGGAGAAGAGCTATACCATCCTGCCTCTAACGGAAAAAACAGGTAATTTTGACCTGGATTTTGTTATTGATACCGCGGAGTATCATTCGCGGGGGAAAACTATTGATCAGGAGTTAGGCCTGGCAGCGCGGGAATATCAATTGACAATTTCTACCAGCATTCATTTTCCTGAGGCAGAAGAGCAACTTTATGCGGACTATAGTCAGGACATGATTCTCCAGTTGCGTTCCGATTTTGTGGAAGTGAGCCCGGAACTGAGCCGGCGCTGGGGAGAAGCACTGGGACAATATCGTTACACCGTATCCCTTAATCCGAATTCTCTTTATGAGGATAGCGCAGTAGTAGTAGTCCCTCTCGTTCCCCGGGAGATGGATGAGGGCGATAATATCTTTTCTAATCTAACCAAAACCATGGTGATGGACTATTCTTACAAATTACAGAGTAGTAGTCCGGTAACAGACCAGGTTGAAGAGGTGACATTGGAGGCCATAGCGGAAAATACGGGTAAATGGAGTAAGACAATAGTGCTTGTGCCGGCCACAATAAAGGATGGTGATTTTTCGCTGGCGATACCCCTGGACCTGATGGAATTGCGCCAGGTATTTATAGATATCGGCGCAGAGACGGGGATGTACGCCCAGAATTATAATTTGACTCTTAAAGCGAATATGCATGTTACGGCACAGTCGGAATTCGGGGTGATTGAGGAGACTTTTACCCAGAGCACGGCGATGGATTTAAGTCAGGGAATTTTAAAATGGTCGGGACAAATGGCGAAAACACAAACGGGGAGTATCAGGAGAACGGATACTGTTGTGAGAGATAATATCTACGGAAAACTGCCGGTAGCCCGATTAAGAATAATATTTATTATCCTCACCGTACTTTTCGCCGGTTTCTTTGGCTTTGCCCTCTACCGCTTCTTGCGCGCTCGGGGTGAAGAGGAGACCAGTGCCGCGGAGAAAGAAGCACAGCGTATCACGAAGAAATATAAGGGCATTATCTCCGATATCGAGGGCTTACCCGTGCTAAGAGATGGAGAAACTGTTATCAAAACCAATGCTATTGAGGAACTGATAAAAACGGCGGAGGGATTAATTAAACCAGTGCTGCATAGTAAAGAGCAGGGGAAGCATGTCTATATTGTACTGGATGAAATGATACGCTACCAGTATGATTTACTCTCTGATGAGGAAATGGAAGCGGTCAAGGTGATTAATTTGACCGGGGATTAACAAATTTATATCCGATGCCCCATTCGCTTAAAAGTATCACAGGATTGCTGGGATTATCTTCGAGTTTCTCCCGCAGACGGCCGATGTATTTTTTTACCACATCAGGGTTATATTCGTCACTGCCCCATACTTGACTCAGAAGCATCTGGCGGGTGAGTACTTTTCCTTCGTTTTTCACCAGTTGATAAAGGAGATTGTATTCAGTAGGAGTTAAAGCAACTGGATTACCATTTTTAAATACTTTGTGATGTTGAGTGTCAATTTTCAAATTCCCGTTATTCAAGGAAATCTCTTGAGTAACATCAGTAACTGCTTGCCCATGCCGTAAGGCATTACGAATTCTTGCCAGTAAGACCCCCGGTTCGAAAGGCTTGGTAACATAGTCATCGGCGCCTAATTCCAATCCCTTTACCTGGGTAACGGCATCGCTATGACCGGTAACGATAAGAACGGGGACATTAGAGAACGTGCGTATTTCTTTCAGAACATCCAATCCGCTCATATCCGGTAATCCCAGATCAAGCATAACTACATCTGGCTTCTCTTTTTCTACCATCGCGGCTGCCTCGCTACCTTTTCTGGTAGAAATTGCTTCTGCCTGAGGCCATTTCAATTTAAAAATAAGTCCCACTGCCTCTATTGTCTGGGGATCGTCTTCAACAATAAGTATTTTCATTTCTGGTTAAATAATCTCCCATCGGGATAAATTATAATATTTGCTCATGAGTCTCATATTACACATGTTATCATAAGAATTAGATGAGTGAAAGTGGCGCACATAAAGTAATGAGAAAATAAGCGCTAAAAGAGTAAGTAATTACGGTAAACGATTATATACAGGGGATAGTAAAATGAGATTTCGGTAGTGTCTCACTTTGTCATTCTTGGCGATTGTATTGTTGTCATTCTTGGCGATTGTATTGTTGTCATTCTCTGGCGATTGTATTGTTGTCATTCTCTGGCTTGACCAGAGAATCCAGTGTAGAGAGATAAGAATAATGATGCCGAGAACACTTCTAGCAGAGATAATATGTCTTATGAGAGGTAATCTTACCGGTAATGTTATTTCATTAACCCTGGATCCTCGCACCCAGAGGGCACCCGGTCGGGATGACAGACGTGGTGATGGTGTAGGTTAATACTCCCTCTCCTACCATTCCGATGCAAGCTTGTCCCGTACTACGATACGGGAACGGAATCCAGTGGGTGGGGGTGGAGAAAGTAAACTTTACTGTCATTCCCGCCTCCGAGCGGGAATCCAGAGTTAGTACGATAACATTACCCTGCAGACTACGTT
>DDXZ01000044.1 GCA_002347295.1 Dehalococcoidia bacterium UBA2247
CCTACTTAAATGATTTGACACGTAATCAGGGATAATAGAAAATACTTCCTGACACTCTTATAATAATGCTATTAGCTAAAAATTAATTAACCAATGAACAATATCTCCCATAAAAAGATAATATTATTTGAGGTAAATACAGCAATGAGTTAGAATTGACAAAAGTATCACAGAGTGCTACTTTTTTACTTAATATTTTCTTATATTTAAATTAATGCTTAAAGCAAGTTGCTATAAAAAAATTAGTCGTATTGCTGTCCTGTTAATCTTCCTCGGGACACTATTTGTTATACCTGCCTGCCAGGGAATACAAAAATTCGAGGAAACACGTTCCATGATGGATACCTTTATTAAGGTAACTGTCTACTCAGATACCGATAATGCCCAGAAGGGTATAAATGCCGCCTTTACCCGCATGGAAGAAATAGCCAATGCCGCTTCTATCTACGATGAAAATGCAGAAGCATTTCAACTAAATCGCGATGGATATATTGATAATCCCTCCCGGGATTTATTAAACCTGATAAATCTCTCCATAGATTATTATCATGCTACAGATGGTTATTTTGATATCACGGTACAACCACTACTTGATTTATGGTCAGCCGGACTCTGGAAAGAAACAGCAGAAGTTCAGCAGGAAAAAGTAAACGAAGCCCTGAAAATAACGGGCAGTGACAAGATTATCATCAGTGATGATCGCATTTCTTTCGCTGAAAAAGGAATGAAAATCACCCTTGGTGGCATTACAAAAGGTTACGCTATAGATGAAGCATTAAAAGCTATCAGTGCACAGGGAATAAAACAGGCGATAATCGATGCCGGCGGGCAGATTGGTACACTGGGCAACAAGCCTGATGGCAAATCCTGGACCGTTAGTCTGGTAAATCCTGATAATACCGAGGAAAGTTTAGCCTCATTTAGCTTTAAAAATGAGATGTCAGTTTCCACTTCAGGTAATTATGAACGTTATTTCTCTCCCGATAAAAAAGTAAACCACCTTCTGAATCCTAAAACCGGGTTTTCTGTTGCAGACTTTATCAGTGTTAGTGTAATCGCCTCAAACAATACACAAGCTGATGTTCTATCGACATCTATATTTGTCATGGGACCGGAAGAAGGAATGAAATACGCCGAATCCCTAGATAACGTCGAGTGTTTCATGGTAGATGCTGACCGGAATATCCTTACTACCTCCGGAATAAATACATTTCTGGTAACTAATTAACAGGACAACAACGAATACACTACTCAAAAAGAGAACAGTAAAACATGGAGTAAGTCTACCCGAGAATAAATTTACGGAAGCTATCCCCATCGAAAAGATGACTCTGCCGGAGAAAGTTATTCTTCCCCTGCAACAAAACATAGGAGCACCGGCTGCAGCACTGGTAAAAAAGGGTGATAAAGTAAAAACAGGAGACAAAATAGGTGAATCGAAGAGTTTCGTATCTGCCCTGCTCCATGCTACTGTTTCTGGTGAAGTTGAAGGAATTATACAGGTAATTAATCCCGCCAGCGGGCGTCTTTGTGATGCTATAGTAATTGCTTCCGATGGATTGGACACTACCGCAGACTTTCAACCGGTAAAAGATGTTTCTGCACTCACTAATGAAGAAATAATCGCCAAAATAAAGGATGCGGGTATTGTCGGCATGGGAGGCGCTACTTTCCCTACTCATGTCAAACTCGTTCCTCCTAAAGATAAAATCGTAGATACACTTATCATGAATGGGTGTGAATGTGAGCCTTATATCACATCTGACCATCGTGTTATGCTCGAATACGGAGACAAGGTTCTTGCCGGATTAGGCCTTATCGCAAAAGTACTTTCTATTAAAAACGTCTATCTGGCAATAGAAGATAATAAAGAAAATGCTATTGAACATCTGGCTAAACTTATTGACGAAGCAAAATATAATTTTCAGGTTATTCCCATTAAAACAAGATATCCTATGGGAGCAGAAAAAACACTGGTTAAAACAGTAATTAATAAAGAAGTGCCCATAGGCGGGTTGCCTCTTGATGTAGGTGCTGTTGTACAAAACGTCAGTACTGCCAAAGCAATATACGATGCGGTTTATGAAGGGAAACCCCTGATTGAACGTGTGGTCACCGTCACCGGTAATATTAAGACGCCCAAAAATCTTCTGGTACGCTTCGGTACCCCGATAAAAAATCTTATTGATTATTGTGGTGGCACGACAGGTGGTGAAGTTATCATGGGCGGCCCCATGATGGGAATTGCTCAATTTGATCTGGGTTTTCCTATAACCAAAGGCACCAACTGTATTTTGGTTAAAGATGCCCTGACAATAAAAGAATCAGATTGCATTAACTGCGGTCGCTGTGTAGAAGTGTGTCCTATGGGACTGTTGCCCACCCTCTACCCCAAATACGTCAAAAAAGGCCGCTATGCTGATTGTAAAGCATCCTACGTGGAAAATTGTGTTGAATGCGGTGCCTGTACTTATTCCTGCCCCGCAAATATACCCATAGTACAATACATAAAAATAGCTAAAAAAGAAATTATCAAGAGGAAGGCGAGTAAATAGTGGCGGAAGGTAATCTTCAAGTTTCTCCTGGCCCTCATCTCTGGCACGGGTTATCTGTAAGTAAAATAATGTATATTGTCGTTATTGCCTTACTGCCACCAACAGGGGCGGCAATATACTTTTTTGGTTATCGTGCTCTCACTGTTATCATTACAAGTGTCGTTTTTGCTGTTCTGACAGAATTTGTGGTCAAGAAGATGAGAGGTAAACCTTTTGTTATGGACGGCAGTGCTATCATCACAGGACTTCTCCTCGCTTTGACTCTACCGCCAACGATAAATCTATGGATGGTTGCTCTGGGAGCCATATTCTCTATTGCCATTATTAAGGAAGCTTTTGGTGGTCTGGGACATAATATTTTTAACCCGGCACTGAGTGCCCGTGCTTTCCTTACCGCTTCTTTTGGTGTCGAAATGACAACATGGACCACCTCTACAGGATTTACGGCAGATGCAATCGCTACAGCAACGCCATTAAGCAAAAGTGTCGCCTGGCAGGGAGGATATCTCCCATTATTCTGGGGGAATATCGCTGGTTCTATAGGTGAGACTTCTGCTTTCGCTATAATTATCGGAGCAATAATACTTATTTCACTGCGTATCATCGATTGGAGAATTCCTGCCACCTATGTTGGCACTGTAGCCATCCTCAGCCTGATTATAGGTAAAGACCCGGTATTATATGTACTAGGCGGGGGATTATTACTTGGTGCTGTATATATGGCAACCGATTATGTTACTTCTCCTATTACCCACAAAGGACGAATTATTTTTGGTGTTGGCTGTGGCATTATTACTATGGTTATTCGTGCTTTAGGCGGACTACCGGAGGGCGTCTGTTATTCCATCCTTCTCATGAACGCAGTGACCCCGCTTATTGATAGATATGTTAAAACCAGACCATTTGGACTGGTAAAAGTAGCCAAGAGTAAGACGTAATAATATGAAAAAATACTATCCTATATTTTTCTTAGCAATAATTGTCCTGAGTTCTGTTGTTTTGCTCAGTATCACTAATTCGTTAACTAAAGACAAGATATTAGCACAAGAAGAAGAAGCAACCTTAACACAATTAAACAATATGTTTTCGGAAATGACCAATTATACTCTCGATGGTGACATCTATTTTATTACTGCTGGCGATAATATAATTGGCTATGCTTTTAAAGCAATCGGTAACGGTTACGGCGGCTCTATTTCTATTCTGATAGGATTAGAAACAGATAAGACCACTGTCAAAGGTATCAGTATTATTTCAAATGCTGAAACAGCCGGACTGGGTTCCCGCATTACTCTCCCCTCTTTTACCGATAGATTTATCGGGAAAAATATTAATGATGTTAAACTAACACAGGATGGCGGACAGATAGATGGTATCAGCGGTTCCACTATCAGTTCACGGGCAGTAGTAGAAACTGTAAGAAATACCGCACTGGAGAAAATACAGGAGTTAGCCGACTAGATTATTGATAAGTGAGTAGATAGAGATGAAAGTATTATGGAAAGAATTTACTAAAATGCTGGTGGTCTCAAACCCGCTTTTTGTTGTTTTACTCGGTTTTTGTCCCGCCCTGGCAATAACAACATCACTGGATTCTGCTCTGGGAATGACTTTCGGTCTTACTTTTTGTATCTTCTTCACCAACACCATCGTATCCCTCATAAGGAAATGGATACCTAATGTAGTAAGAATACCGGTCTTTATTGTAATTGGTGCCACTTTTGTTACTATCGTTGACCTTGTATTTCACAGCTATGTTCCGGCAATCTGGGCTGTTCTTGGTATCTATCTGCCCTTAATTACGACAAACTGTATTTTGCTGGGAAGAGCAGAATCCTTCGCACAACATAACAGAGTTGTTGCTGCCATCGGTGATGGTCTTGGTGCCGGTATTGGTTTTGGTCTGGCAATAATTATTATTTCGTTCTTCCGGCAATTGTTCGGTACAGGTGTTCTCAGTATACTGGGACATACTATAGTTACCCTACCTTTATTAAATGAACATCCTATCGGTATTTTTATCCTGCCACCGGGAGCATTTCTTGTTATCGGACTGCTCCATGCGCTTTTCCGTAGGACAGGAGTAGAAAAGAGTGAATAGTTCTAATTTACTAACCATATTCTTTACCCTGGCAATAGTCCAAAACTTCATCGTGGCGCAATTTCTAGGACTATGTCCCTTCTTTGGTGTCACGAAAAAATTAAGCGATTCCATTAGTATGGGTATGGCTCTTATTCTGGTCATGGTTATATCTGCAGCCGCCTGCTGGCTGATTACCTATAAATTACTCATCCCCTATGACATGCTTTATATGAATGTTGTGGTCTATATTCTGGTCATTGCCACACTGGTACAGATTATTGAAATGTTCGTCAAGCGAACAAACGCGAATCTTTATAATGCTTTTGGCATATATCTACCTCTGATTACAGTAAACTGTGCTGTGCTGGGTATTACCCTTATCAACCTGAGGGAAGAATTTTCCCTGATACAGAGCATCGTCGCCGCACTTGGCGGTGGCTTTGGTTTTATTCTGATAATGGCAATTATGGCTGGTATTCGTGAAAAATTGGAACTTGCTGATAGCCCGAAATCAATGCGGGGACTTCCTGTTGCTATCTTTGTTGCCATGATGCTTGGATTAACGTTTTTTGGCTTCGGAGGAATTGGATAGGTGGCACAGATTATTATTATCACTGTTATCGGTATAGTCTGCGGTATCCTGATATATATCGCCTATCGCAAAATACCCCAGAAAGTCCAGGGACTGGAAAAAACCGAGGAAATCAGTAGTATTTTACCCGGTCTGAATTGCGGAGCATGTGGCTACGCCGGGTGTTTCGGTTTAGCCCAGGCTCTTACCCAAAATCCCGAATTAGTACGCAATGCACCTTGTGCTCTTACGGTACAGGACCCGGATAGATTAAAACGCCTGGGTATAGCTCTGGGAATGGAAATAGATGCATCAGATTTGATTAAAAAAGCTCTGGTACACTGTTCCGGTGGCTCCGTTTCTATCTATGATTATTCGGGAATAAACACCTGTAAGGGAGCTTCTTTACTCCTTGGTGGTAATAAAAAATGTCCTTTTTCCTGTCTCGGTTACGGTGATTGCAGTAAAGTATGTCCTGTTGAAGCAATTAAAATAGACCCCGGGAAAAATGTTGTTCTAGTTGACTGGAATAAATGTATTGGATGTGGTCTTTGTGTTTCAGAATGCCCCCAGAATATTATTGAGCTGGTCCCGGTAAAAACAAAGATTAGTTTACTCTGCAGCTATACACCGTTAAGAAACATAAACGGACGTGAAAGATGTGAGAATGGCTGTCTGCACTGCCGCAGATGTGTGCGCGCCTGCGAATTCGGGGCTATTATCTGGAATGAGCAAAAACTAATGCCTGAGTTCGATGCCAGTAAATGTACTCTCTGCCTTAAATGTGTTGAAGTCTGCCCAGCAAAATGTCTGATTAAATCAGTACTTGCAGAAAATGAAACTCCGGTTCCTGTGGCTACTGTCTCAAATACTGCTTTACAACAAAAATCAGACGAAAAGTAATCCTGAGAACTATCCTAAAAATTTATTAAGCATAAACAGCGCAGTGTTACAACTGCGCTGTTTTATATTCAAACGTCGTGGCGGCCATATTACTTTTTCCGATATTTGTTTTTCTCCATGGACAATATGAATATAAATATTACTTGCCCCAGAAACCTTGTGTTCTGATATAACGGTTAATCCCAATCCTATATCCGCCTTAAATAACACCTGTGCGGATTTAGCCAGAGCTGCGGCTCCTTCTGCACTATATAAATCATTTAACCGTACAGCATCAATATTTACCACCATATCCCGGGCCGCTTCAGGAGAAGTAATAACCATACCGCCTTTGAAAAAAGTCCCCTCCCCGGTAACATCAGTTAATGTACTGGCAAGAAATCCACCGGTAGTAGTCTCCATTACTGCCAGACTAAGGTGTTTTTCTCTTAACTTACAAGCAACTACACCTTCCAGCGTATCGTCATCATAACCCCAGATACAATCACCCAGAGCTTTACGAGCGTGTTCTTCTAAAATGGCAATCATCTTTTCCGCCTCTGCCTTTTCATTCGATTTAGCCGTGATACGAACCTGTACACCATCTGCTCTGGCAGAAACATCCACAGTGGGATTGCAGGACACCAAAATATCATCCAGCAATTCATCAACATGGGCTTCCGAAACACCAAATGTCTTTAATGTCCGTGACAGGATAACACCATTAACTTTTTCCCTCAGTTCCGATTCAACTTCATTATCCCACATTAAACGCATTTCGGAGGGAGGACCCGGAAGCGCTATTATAATTTTCCCCTGGTGCTCAATCCACCAACCAGGCGCAGTCCCCTGTGCATTAGGAATACCCCGTGCTGAAGGAATAAGCATCGCTTGTTTTATATTTCTCTCTGACATAACCCGACCGCTACTTTGAAAAACTCCCCTCAGCCATTGTTCCAGTTCAATATCAACACACATCTTTTCATGAAGTAAATCAGCCAGCGTTTCCCGGGTAATATCATCTGCAGTAGGTCCTAACCCACCGGTAATTATTATCAAATCAGAACGATTATAAGCACGCTGTAATACCTCAAGTAATCGGGCATGATTATCCCCAACATGAGAAATCCAGTAGAGATCAATACCGAGTAATGGTAATCTACCAGCAATATACCCGGAATTGGTATCTATTATCTCGCCTAGCAATATTTCGGTACCGCTTGATATAATTTCTGCTTGCATTCCTATACTTCTACACCAAATCCCATACTATTACAATAGATACTGCCATTTCTCGACAAAGACTATGATTATTTATGCTATCATGTATCTTGCCACTAATTAGACGTGGAGGTATTTCGTGAAACGATTATTGTTAATTAATCTGACTCTGGTTATCATTCTGCCGCTTCTTGTTGGGTGCTCTTCTCAATCAGAATACGAAGCGCTACAAAACTACAATCTCATATTACAATCAGAAAATGATTCCCTCAAAACAGAATACGCCGCATTGCAAAAAAGTGAAGAGGCACTCATATCCGTTAACAACCAATTACAGGAACAATACCTTAACCTACAAAGCAAACTACAACAAAAACAGGATGAACTGAATCAATATGAATTAGAAAAAACACAATTAAATGAGGAAGTCACCAGTTTAAACAGTGAAATTTCTCAGTGGGAAACAAATTATAATAATCTTCTTGCAGGAACGACACAATCACCTGCCACACTCAGTAATCCCACGTGGCCAGAACTAAAACAGTTTTTGGAATCTGATAATACCGATACCATACAGTATGCAGCCAACCAATTCGACTGCAGCGGCTTTGCCATTACTCTCCGCGACCGTTCCTGGAGGCGCGGGTTTAAATGTGCTTATGTTGAAGTTGCCTTTGATGAAGGAGCAGGACATGCCTTAAACGCCTTCCAAACAACAGATATGGGATTGGTATATATCGATAATACCGAACATGATACTATAGCTTACATCAAGATAGGAGAAATATACGGGACTATTGCTATGGATGGTGTGAAACCGCAATTTCTGGCTAAACCAGACCATCTTCCTGAACAGCCTTTAACCTCTCTTTCTCTCTATTCATATAACGACAGCATCTTTGGTTATGATTATTTTAATAACTACCAGGATAGAAAACAATTTTATCTCGCTAGCAGCGCTGCCTACAATGAAGCCGTACAATTATTTAACCAGAATATGAGCAGCTATTCCTACGAACAAATGAATTCCTGGTATACCAATCTAGCCTTGTGGGATAATGACCTTGGCTCAAGCTTCTTCAATTCTATGGGAGTAGTTACAGCTATCGAAATCTACTGGAATTAACAGGTGGCCAATGAAAATAATTCTACACATCTGCTGCGGGATATGTGCTATACCGGTAATAACAACTCTGGTTAACGAAGATCACAGTATAACCGGATTTTTTTATAATCCAAACATTCATCCCCGGGAAGAGTATGAAAAACGTTTATCTGTTACCCAAAAAGTATGCCGCGAATTCAACGTACCGCTGGAGATTGCTGCTTATGAACCGGACATCTGGCTACAAAAGACAGCATCTCTAAAGAATGAACCGGAAGGAGGTGCACGTTGTCAGCTCTGTTTCCAGATAAGACTTAATAAAACATATCAGTATTTACTAAAATCCGGTGCCGCTAGTTTTACCACTACATTAACGGTCAGCCGCCATAAATCTACAGAAACCATTAATCGGATAGGACAGGAAATTAAAAGCGATAAATTTCTTGTGAGGGATTTTAAAAAAGACAATCATCCGGAAAAAACACTGCATCTTATCCGTCAATGGGGACTCTATACCCAGAAATACTGCGGTTGTATTTATAGTTTGCAAGAGTCTAATTTACGAAATCAGAAGAAAAAATCCATCAACACAACAACGTGATATAATCCAGTGATGAAAGTTTCCGAACTGAGCGAATTCAGAATAATTGAATTATTATCCCGCATTATAGCTGCGGAAGGAGCAGATAAAACTGATAAAGAACTCCCTCTGCTGGGTATCGGTGATGATGCTACCGCATGGTACCGTAGTAATTCTATCGAACTGGCGACAACAGATATGCTTATTGAGGGAGTACACTTCCGTCCCGAAACCACTACCTGGCACGAATTAGGCTGGAAAGCATTAGCAGTTAACCTCAGTGATATTGCTGCCATGGGAGGAATACCACAATACGCTCTGGTTACCTTATCATTTCCTGCCGATACTGAATTCATGTCTTTAGAAGAATTGTATCGCGGAATGGCACAGGCAGCACGTAAATTTAACACCGCTATTATCGGAGGAGATACAAATCGCTCTCCCTTACTGAGTATCAATATCGCCCTGATTGGTATATCCAGTCATAAAGAAGGGGGATTACTTACCCGTGCTGCTGCCTTACCCGGTGATTTAATTGCCGTAACAGGTTACCTGGGACTATCTTCTGCCGGACTGAAAATGTTGCAGAACAATCTCAGTTTTGATGAGGAGACTACTAACCTGCTCCGCAAGGCACATAATCAACCTGAACCACGTGTAAAGGAAGGGCAACTACTATTACAACACGAAGTGCGTGCCGCTATAGATATTAGCGATGGCCTGATTCAAGACCTGAGCCATATCTGCCAGGCAAGTAATGTCGGTGCCCAGATAATGATGGACCGCATCCCTATCCATCCTCTCATGCAATCCGCTTTCGGTAGCGATAGTATGTCTCTGGCATTATCCGGTGGTGAAGATTATGAACTGCTCTTTACCGCCCCACCGGATATCATGATACCACTCAAAAAGAGTATTTCATGTCCCATAACTATCATTGGCGAAATAATAAGTGATAAACCGGGACAGGTAGATTTAATTAACGCTGATGGTAAGATTATTAACTGGAATAATAAAAACGGTTGGGACCATTTTGCCACAGGAAATAAAGCTAATGATGAATGATATTTTTTCTCATAAAATAATCAGTAGTACCCCGAAACAAACACAAGATATCGGCTTTTATATCGGTAAAATAATCCGCCCGGGAGATATACTGCTTATGATAGGAAACCTGGGAGCAGGAAAGACCTGTCTAACACAAGGAATCGCCCGGGGAATGGGAATTAAAGAATATACCTCCAGCCCATCTTTTGTTCTGGTTAAAGAGTATCAGGGAAAAATTCCTCTTTTTCATATCGACCTCTATCGTATCGATAGAATTGAAGAAATAAGCGACCTGGGACTGGATGACTACCTGTACGGAAATGGGGTATGCGTTATCGAATGGGCAGACAGAGCAATCGATTTCTTGCCTGCAGAAAATATGCTTATCAAAATAACCGCCACCTCAAAAACAAGCCGTAATTTGGAATTCTTACCCTATGGCAAACGATATATAAAATTACTGACAGATTTAAAAACTCTCTCTCAGAAAAAAGAAAAAGGTACAATAAATGCAATTAACTATTGACACATCAAGCCAGAAGATTGGCATTGCCCTCTCCCGTGATGAACGCAACATCACCGGATATAGCTGGCTCTCACAGGAAAATCATACGCGCGAACTAACGCCGGGTATCATCAAATTACTCAAGGAAAATAATGCTAACATTCAAGATATCAATTGTATTATTATTGCCCGCGGGCCGGGTAGTTTTAATGGATTACGGGTAGGAATGAGCGTAGCCAAAGGACTGGCACTCGCCTTAAATGTTCCTCTTATCGGTATCAGCACACTGGCAGCAGAAGCATACGCACTTGCCGGAACAACAACTTCTCTCGTTTGCCCGTTACATGAAGCCGGACGTGGTGAAATTGCCGCCGCTATTTTCCAGATGGAAAAAGCATCCTTACAACAGTTTAGAGAAGAACATATTACCACTGTAGAACAACTGCACCTCGAAGAAAACAGTAATTTTATCTTTTGTGGAGAAATCACCGCTAAATTAGCCGGTCAGATAAAAAATATATTCGGTAATAATACTCAAATCACTCCGCTTCCTGACTCCGTTTGCCGTGCTACCCTGATAGCGCAATTGGGATGGCAGCGCTTCAAAAATAATGATTACGACAATCCCACAACATTACAGCCGTTATATTTACGCCGTCCTCCTATCACTAGACCAAAAGCAGACAAGCGCATTATAATGCAGATTAAGTCTTCTGAAGAAGAGTAAATATTATCCTAATTTCAGGTGGTGTATCATGGAACAAAATACTATCCCCGAAGAATTTTACGAAAAATACAATAAATGCTTTGCCTGCGGCAAAGATAATCCTTCCGGATTAAAATTGCGTTTCCTTCCTGATGGAGATATGGTAAAAGCAGAATTTACACCGGATGACTTATACCAGGGTTGGCCGGGTATTGTTCACGGCGGGATTTTATTTACTATGCTGGATGAAGCAATGAGCTATGCTATTATTTTTCATGGCGTCTTCAATTATGTCACCGCTAAAGCGGAGATGCGTTTCCGCAATCCCGGAATAGTCGGGCAGCCTGTTACCATTATCGGTCAGGTAGAAAAACACGCCCGTAATCTCTGGTGGACCAAAGGTAGTATCATACGTCATGATGGTACAGTTGTTGCTGAAAGCAGTGGATTAATGTATGACACAGGTAATGAACTTAAACTTAATACATAGGGGAAATGGAGAATTTAATGCAAAGAACCCTGATATTAGTTAAACCGGATGGTGTACAGAGAGGGCTTATCGGCAAAATCCTGACACGTTTCGAACAGAGAGGATTAAAAATAGTTGCCTTAAAACTTCTACAAATGGACGAAAAGATGGCACATCGCCACTATGCTGTTCACGAAGAAAAGTCATTTTTTGCAGGATTAGTCAAATTCATTACTTCCGGTCCGATAGTCGCTGCTGTTCTTGAAGGTGACGATGCTGTGGAGTTAGTGCGTAAAACAATGGGCTCTACCGACCCGCTTAATGCACTTCCCGGAACAATAAGAGCTGACTTCGGCATCGACATGGGGCGCAATCTGGTACACGGGTCCGACTCGGTAGAAAATGCCACAAAAGAAATAGCACTTTTTTTCACACCGGAAGAAATACTTCAATACAAACGAGCTCTGGATGAGTGGATTACTGAACCCTGAGTACCAGAGGAGCATTACTCCACAATTTATCCAGGGAATAATACTCTCTTATATCAGAAGAGAATATATGGACCACCACATCTCCTAAATCCAGGAGAATCCATCCTGAGTCTGCATTTCCTTCTTTATGCAGAGTGGCTGTACCTGATTTCTCTAATTGCTCACTAACAGCATCACGGATAGCATTAATCTGCCGTCCGCTCTCTCCGCTGCAAATAACAAAATAATCCGCAAAACTACAGCAGCTTCTGGTATCAAGCATCATAATATCTACAGCCTGCTTGTCAGAAGCTATCTCGACTACCTTTTCTGCTATCTCTCGTGAATTCAGAAGTGCGTCCTCTTTCTACCCTGCAGTAATTAAATTCATTATAGCAACATAAATACTACCACTTCAACAATAATTGTGTTATAATAAACTAGTCTAAAGAATCTAGACTGCGAGCATATTTAAAACGTATTCTTTATGCTTGGTTCTAGTTGACAAACAAGGCCAGGCAGAGTAGAATACGTTTGCTTTGTGATCAGTACTTTAACAATTGAATAGTGGAAGGAATTCACATTATACAATAAAGTTTTTTCTAGAGAGTTTGATCCTGGCTCAGGATGAACGCTAGCGGCGTGCTTAATGCATGCAAGTCGAACGGTCAAGATATGTTCGCAAGAATATTTCAAGATAGTGGCGAACGGCTGAGTAATACGTGAGTAACCTGCCCTCTGGTGGGGAATAACATGCCGAAAGGCATGTTAATACCGCATAGTCTTGTTATCATTCGTGATAATAAGTAAAGCCTTGTGTGCCAGTGGAGGGGCTCACGACCTATCAGGTAGTTGGTGAGGTAACGGCTCACCAAGCCTAAGACGGGTAGCTGGTCTGAGAGGATGGTCAGCCAGACGGGGACTGAGATACGGCCCCGACTCCTACGGGAGGCAGCAGCAGGGAATATTGCGCAATGGGCGAAAGCCTGAC
>DDXZ01000005.1 GCA_002347295.1 Dehalococcoidia bacterium UBA2247
ACCTACTTAAATGATTTGACACGCAATTCGAATTAAATCATCTAAAATGTTACTGGTTAGGGTATGATTCACTCAGATAAAAATGTTACTGAGGACGGATCATGTCAAAAAAATGAAAAGATGAACGTAAACGAACGAAGGAAATACCTGAAACTGGTTATGCCGAGGTACGTCCAAGCGAGAGGAAGAGGACGCGGCCAATCCGGCTTTCTCAGGGCCAAACAGCCAACCTCAACAAAAGAGGTGACATCGGACCATATAATCAATTGCACCGATTACTCGTGACCCACGCTCCTAAAAAAGCACTTCACCTTCCGTGGTTTTGACAACTGTCCTCACTGCCGCCGTTACTCGCGCGGCGGAGACGGATTTACCAGATTAGCAGCCAGTGTCCTGGGTACTATATGGGACAGTTCATCAAGAGTCCACCTGCTTTCCTTGTAGATTGTTTCAATCGGCCGCGGTTGTGACATAATGGATATTATGCCTCCGCCGACAATGAAGTCATACCCGTTAATGATAGCGGTCTCGTCGCTGGCTAAATATGCTACAAAGACGGCAACATCCTCCGGCTGTGATTGTGTAAATGCCGATGCTGGCGGCAACATATTGGTAACACTGGCATCCTGCGTCGCCAGCATTTGCTTTGTCATCCTGGTAGCTGCCCTGGGACGAACAGCATTACAGGTAACACCATACTTCCCCATATCACGCGCTACGGTTCTGGTAAAACCAATGATTCCTTCCTTAGCAGCACTATAATTTGCTTGACTAGCATTACCTAACCCCGCCTCTGATGAGAAGTTTATGATTCGACCACTCCTCTGTTTCCTCATCAGCATGCAGGCATATTTGGTGCAGTTGAAATGCCCTTTAAGGTGCACACTTATGACAGCATCCCATTCCTCTTCAGTCATATTAAAAATCATACGGTCCCTGAGAATACCAGCGTTATTTACCAGAATGTCCAGGCGACCAAAATTATCGACTGCGGTTTTAATTATTTGTTCACCACCCTTCATCTCCACCACCGAATCATAATTAGCAACTGCAGTTCCACCTAGTTTAGTAATCTCGGCAACAACTTCATCCGCAGGCCCTTGAAGCCGACCTGCTCCATCAGTACCAGATCCTAAGTCATTAACCACCACCTTTGCCCCTTCTTCTGCCATAAGCAAAGCGGTAGCCCTGCCGATACCGCGACCAGCACCGGTAATTACTGCAACCTTATCCCTTAATCTCCCAGACATAAGTAAACCTCCTGAACGAACAATAATTTACCAGTTTCTTCGGAAACGTTCTCTTAGTTCCGCTATACTGATCTCAAATCATTATACACCTCGGCTAACTCCTTTTTCAACTTAATTGCTGTTGCTGTCCAGCGAAAATGTCACCCCCTATCGGTACGTACTTTAAAAAATCTGCGCCAGGGATGGTCTGGACTGGGCCTGGTGTGGTGAGGAGGCTTCGGCTAGTGGTTTTCTTTGCTGTACTGACCGGCAGAGCAGGTTTATCAGAATCAAGCATCCCTGGTATAATACGAGCTATATTCTTCATCCTGAGCAATGGAGCCTCTAACGGTGCTGGTCTGCTAGCAAGGCAATGCCCCCCTGGTAATATACCGCCAAGCTGCCATCCATCCTCTCATGTACTTCTACCCGGGCACGGGCATAACTTGCTCTGCCATTGGTCGGCTCTATCTGTAACCTATGTCCTCCAAAGCATACCACATTATCCACATCTACCCTGCGGTAATACTTAAAGCAGAAAACCTCGTCGGGAATAAACCCCTCCTCTGGACTCCGATAGGCTGAGCCTGGTTGGACTGCAGGAACACTAAACCTCTGGCTATACCGGGGTTGAAACTCCCACAGCACCTGGTTAGCCTCTCTAATAGTGCTTGCTCTTGCTAATCTCATCTCACTTGTCAGTCGGTTCTGAAAGGTGCTCCACAACCTCTCAATTCTGCCCCTGGACTGAGGGGAGTGCGACAAGATAAATGTGATACCCAGTTCCTCCATCAGCCGGCCGAACTGGGTGGGTTTCCTCTTCCCCTCGAGTTGCTCTTCCAGCGTCTCCATCTCTCCTTTGGAGCACTCAAATATGCCGTGACCGTTATGATACAAGGCCATAGGTATACCGTCGCTATCCACTATGTAGCGCAGTATAAGGAAATAGCCCTGGGCATCCCTCCTGCTCCCGGAATAAGGCATAAGGTACCTTGCCGGTAGCATCATCTATGGCGCCTATGAGGCTCAGCCAGGGACCTCCACCCTCTACCTGGTTTAATATCACCAACCTCACCTGCTCTTTCCTGTTCAATGTCACTTTCTCCTTCATGGGTGACATTTTCCCTGAACAGCAACATAGTTTGTACTATTTGAAGGACAGGGTAGGGCAGTGTACAATACTGATAACATTCGTTAACTTCATTGCTAAAAATATGCCAATACGTATTCTGCCAACAGAAGTATCTTCTAAAATAGCTGCGGGTGAGGTAATTGAAAGACCCTCATCCATCGTAAAAGAATTAGTAGAAAACTCCATTGATGCCGGCGCTTCTCAAATCGTAATTGAAGCGCGAGGCGGTGGTATCAAGTATATCAGAGTATCTGATAACGGAGTTGGTATAGCGGCATCCGATTTGCAATATATCTTTCATCGCTACGCAACAAGTAAAATAAGTGCCTCATCCGATCTGGAGGCAATACAAACACTCGGTTTCCGCGGTGAAGCATTACATAGTATTGCTGCCGTGTCCGAGGTGGAAATTACTACCTGTACTCATAATGAAGAAAACGGCTCCTTTCTTTTATTAAAAAATGGAATAGTTACCGGAAGGGGCACCCGGGGATGTCCACAGGGAACAATAATTACAGTGCGTGAGCTTTTTCGCCAGGTTCCTGCCCGCCTTAAATTTCTCAAGTCTACCGCTACAGAAAATGAACATATCCTTGATATTATCCTGCATAGTAGTCTGTCATTCCCGGAGATAAGATTCACATTATTCCTTGACGACCATGTCGTATGGCGTACGTCAGGAAATGGCAATCTACGAGATATACTTATCACCCAATACAACCTGGAAATAGCCAGGGCCATGCTTGACATAAAAGATATCAATAAAAAACCGGGAGAAATATCCGCTGCTCCGGTAATAACAGGTTTAATCAGTCCTCCCGAGATAAGTCGTGCCAATCGCAAGCATATGAATTTTTTCGTTAACCGGCGCTCTATTCGCAGCGCTTTACTTACTCGAGCGGTAGAAGAAGGGTATCATGGTTTTCTTATGACCGGACACTATCCACTGGTATTCCTTAATATTACTCTACCTCCGGAAATAATTGACGTTAATGTCCATCCTACAAAGAAAGAGATCCGATTCAGTAATGAGTCGGCAATCTTTTCCGCAGTACAGGGTATTATTAAAAAAGTACTGCTGGACAGCGGACAAGTAAAAGTTCCTGATATCAGCCAGCATAGCGATTGGAAAACCACAACTGAAGAACAAGAGCAGATTACAATAACTACCCATCCATCAGGGATACCTCTCCCTTTAGAGACATCACCGGACAACACTGTTTCTCAAGTCATACCAATCCTGCGTGTTATCGGTCAGATTGCCAACTGCTACATTATTGCCGAAAGTAATGACGGTCTTTACTTAATAGACCAGCACGCAGCACATGAAAGAATTATCTATGAAAAAATTATTAAGGAACGGCGTCAGAAAAAAGTAGAGAGGCAGGGTTTACTTGAGCCAGCTATTCTTGAACTCAACACACAACAAGAAATAGCACTACAAAAATACAGGGAAACTCTTTCTCTCTTTGGTTTTATCCTGGATCCTTTCGGGAGAAAAAGTTATTTAATTCGTGCCATACCCGCGACACTCCAGCAAAAAGAGACTTCTCAGGTAGTATTAGAAATATTAGATTCTATTGACGGATATGCCTCTCTCCAGAAAAGAGATGAACAGATAGCTATTTCTATCGCCTGTCACGGTGTTATTAGAGCAGGACAGGTGCTTAATCCGGAAGAAATGAAGAATTTAATCAGACAATTAGAACAGACAAGTATGCCGCGTACCTGTCCCCATGGTCGGCCTACCATGATTCATCTCAGTTCCTCACAGCTTGCTAAAGAATTCGGTCGAAGCACCTTTTAACTTACCTCGACCGATTACTAATACGACAATAATTGACATAATATTATAACAGGTTTTATTTCTCACTCATGTCTGAGGGCCTCGATAGGATTCAGTCGGGAGGCCTTATTAGCGGGGTAAACTCCGAAGAAGAGGCCGATGGCGACGGAGATGGCCATAGAGATTACCACGATATCGGGCGAGATAGCGGCCGGTATTTGCTGACCGCTGATACTGATATTGGAGATAAGGAGAGAGCCGAGCCACCCGGCGAGCAAGCCGATAAAGCCTCCGATAAGGCTAAGGATAGCGGACTCGGTGAGGAACTGGAGGAGGATATCGCGTCTTTTGGCTCCGACAGCCTTACGGATACCGATTTCTCTGATTCTTTCGGTGACCGAGACGAGCATGATATTCATAATACCGATACCGCCGACAATCAGAGAGATACCGGCGATAAGACCGAGGAATACGGTAAGTATACCCATTACCTCATCCAGTGATTCGAGCATATCAGCCATATTAATAATACTGAAGTCATCGCTATCGCCGGTGGGGTCAAGGATATCGTGCTGTTCCCGGAGGATGGCCGTGACCTGTTCAGATGCAGCATCCATCTCATCGGCATTAATCGCCTGGACAACAATGGACTGGACATTATGAGTTCCTGAAGTAGTGCGTCCCAGGGTCATACGCGCCTGCATGGTAGTAAGAGGGATAATTACGGAGTCATCCACGGAGGTAATACCACCCTGTTCCTCAAGAACACCGACGACGGTGACCTGCAGTGTTCCCAGCTTGACTCTCTGTCCCACGGGTTCGCTATCCGGGAAGAGGGTGGCAGCAATGGTACTGCCGAGGACGCAGCTGCGGGAGCGGGCATCTATTTCCCGCTCGGTGATGAAGTCTCCCGAGGCCACAGCAAGGTCATAGATCAGTTGATACTCGGGAGTAGTCCCGATGACCTGGGCGCTGATATTGGACTCTGCGGAGACAATCTGGCTATAGGTAGACATCTGAGGCGCCACTCTGAGGACAGCAGGAGCGTTCTCGGAAGTAGCGATAGCCTCACTATCTTCCAGGGTAAGGGTACTGGCGCTGCCGAAAGCGCCTCTCACTCCGGAAGAAGAACTGCTGGCCCCCGCCCGGATGGTGAGGATATTGGTCCCCATACTCTCGAACTGAGAGGTGATGCTGGCCTGCACTCCGGTACCGATAGAAGTAAGAGAGATGACCGCGGCGATGCCGATGACGATACCGAGCATAGTGAGGGCGGAACGCATTTTATTAGCAATCAGCCCTTTAAAAGCAGTACGAATACTCTCTGTCAGATTCAAATGATCACCTCCCCGTCGCTATCCACCATACCATCGCGGATATGGATAATCTTCTGAGCATAGCGAGCGATATCCGGCTCATGGGTAATAAATATGACTGTGATTCCCTTTTCTTTATTCAGATTGGTAAAGATACGCATAATCTCTTCACTGGTATGCGTATCGAGACTGCCGGTAGGCTCATCGGCCAGGATAATGGAGGGGTTATTCACCAGGGCGCGGGCAATGGCCACTCTCTGCTGCTGCCCACCGGACAGTTCCGTAGGTTTATGATGGGCCCGGTCGGCCAGTCCTACCATTTCCAGGGCCTGCAGGGCCTGTCTATTCCTGTCCGGTACTCCCCCGTAGAGCAGAGGCAGGGCGACATTGGTTAAGGCATCGGCATGATGGAGCAGATTATAGCTCTGGAAGACAAAGCCGATCTTCTGGTTTCTGATACGGGCCAGGTCATCATCACTCAAACCGGCGATATCGATATTGTCCAGATGATACTGTCCGGAAGAGGGCTGGTCGAGACAGCCGATGATGTTCATCAGTGTCGATTTACCGGAGCCGGAGGGGCCGACGATGGCAGCTATCGCTCCCGTCTCGATATGGCAGTTAATCCCCCGCAGTGCCGGGACATCGATAGTACCGATGTGATATGTCTTGGTAATATTAATCATTTCTATCATTATCAGTTTTCCGTTCTTTAATTCTCTCTCACGGGGCTTATCCCATAGGCGGGCCGCCGCCCCCGGCGGGAGGAGCACCTCCTCCACCGGTCATCACTCCTCCTCCCATCATCCCACCCCCTATGGTAATGTTCGTCGTAGCCGTAGCCACAGCCGTACTGCCGGAGGAAGTGGTCACCGTACCGGAGACCAGTATTTCTTCACCTTCCGCCAGACCGGAGGTAACCTCCGTCTCGGTACCGCTGGTAACACCCACCGTGATGGTACGCGTCTGGGCAATACCGTTCACCATGACCTGTACTGTCTTCACTCCGCTGGTGGTGGTAATCGCTTTGGCAGGAACGACCAGGACATTCTCGCTTTCCGTAATAATAATATCTATTGTGGCCGTCAGTCCTTCATAAAATTGCACATCTTGCGGTACGTCATTCACCAGAACCAGGGCATCATAGCTCACTACTCCGGAACTGCTCGTGGCCAGAGGGGAGACCGCCTTGACCGTACCGCTGAGAATTAAATCGGAGAGATATTCAAAGGTAACATCTACTTCCTGTCCCGCAGCGACATCGAAAACATCCACTTCATCGATAGCCGCTTCAATCTGTATTTCGCTGGTATCCACCAGTTGCATGATGGTGGTACCCGAGGAGACATTATCCCCTTCCTGGACACTGATACTGGCGGCAATTACTCCGTCGAAAGGAGCGGTAATGGTGGCTTTGGTGATATTCTCCTCGGCATCATCCACTGCTGCCTGAGCGTTGGACACCTGGAGTTTTTTCGTAATGAGCGTTTCCGCATTTCCGCCTGCCAGAGTATCGCTCAGGGATTTCTCCGCATCGAGCAGAGTCGCCCGGGCGCTTTCCACTGCGGCTTCTTTTTGTGCAATGGAGACACCGTTAATCGCATTGTTCAAGGCTACCTGTGCCTCCAGTAAGGCATTCCGGGCTTTGGTAACCGCACTTTCGGCATTAGCCAGAGATTTCTCCGCACTGGCTCGTGCGTTCTCCAGGCTCGCTTGCGCACTGGCCAGATTATCTATCTGGGTATTTACATCTTCTATCGTGGCTTTACCGGTAACATAGTTATTAATCACAGTGTAGTAAAGGTCTTCCTGAGTCGTGACCGCATTCTCGGCACTGGTAATACTGGTAGCAGCATTGTTCTGCGCTACAAGCAAGTCCAGTTCGGCATTATTCAGTGCCAGTTGGGCATCATCTACTGCCGTCTGCGCCTGGGCGACATCTCCGATCCCGGCGTCCTGCGCTATTTCCAGGGTAGATTGGGCATTCTGCAAACTGGCTTTCGCTGAGGCTACCGCGGCCTGCGCTTTGGCAATGGTCGCTTCCGAGGGATTCTGTAACTCATCCAGGTCGGCCTGTGCGATGGTCAGATTCCCTTCCGCTTGCTCCAGTGCCCGCTCCAGAGAGTCTGTCGTATCCAGTTCTGCCAGAACCTGCCCCTGCGTTACCGTATCCCCGAAATCAACATAGATCTCTTTGATGATTCCATCCACTCCGAAGGTCAGCTTGGACTGCCGCGGCATGGTGACACTGGCCGAAGCCGTTATCGTTGTGCTGAGGGTATCCCGCGCTACCGTGTAATACTGGGGCGCGGATACCGTTACTGCTTCATCAGATTTGAGAGCACGGGGTACGAATATCCCTCCCAATATGCCGCATACCACCACTACCGGTATTATTACCTTCGCCTTCTTCCGTTTCATTACTTTCATTCTTCCGTCTTCCTTTTCTAACATCAATATCAATTATAATATAAATATTTTGACCAACTCACTAAATTTATTTTAGTTGCTATGTATTTTAGTAACTAAAATAATATTTGTCAATAAAACGTATTTATGGAATGATCAAAAGGAATCAAACACACAACATTTCATATTGATATAACGCACCGGCACTATTTTCTGAATTCATTATGATAAATACTATATTTTGCTTATAATATGCTGGTAGTATGAAGAAATTATGTAGCTTTTGCCAACCTAACATATATTAACAACTGCAGAAAAATATGAATAATATGGAACAGAAATACCTCTCCTTATATCATTCCGGAGAACTCCGGCAACGTGTCGAAAGACTGGAAACCCGTTTAAGCTCATGCGATATCTGTCCGCGTAAATGTGGCGTTAACCGGCTGAAAAATGAGCATGGATACTGCCACTCCGGCTATCTGCCAGTGGTATCTTCATATTGTGCTCATCATGGTGAAGAACCAGCCATTTCCGGGCACAATGGCTCCGGAACAATATTCTTCGCCAACTGCAATATGAAATGCGCTTTCTGCCAGAATTTTCAAATCAGCCAGAATTGGCAGGACCAACAATATCATGAGATTAATTGTCAAACATTAGCAGAGCAAATGATTTATCTTCAGGATACACTGAAGTGCCACAACATTAACTTTGTGTCACCTTCACATTTTGTACCGCAGATAGTGCGCGCAGTACTACTGGCGATACCACTGGGTCTGAAAATACCTCTGGTATACAACACCAATGGATATGACTCCCGGGATACATTACGGGAACTCGAAGAGATAATCGGTATATACTTACCTGACATAAAATATGCATCAAATAAATGGGCAAAGAAATTTTCCGATACGGAAAATTATGTCGAACACTCCCGTTTCGCCATAAAAGAAATGTACCGGCAAGCAGGAAATTTAATAGTAGATAAAAAAGGCATAGCGCAAAAAGGACTTATCGTCCGCCACCTCATACTACCTCATGGCCTGGCAGACAGTCGCGAATCTCTGACATGGCTGGCAAATGAAATATCTCCTGATATTACATTAAGTATCATGTCGCAATACCTCCCGCAGAACAGAGCACCTCAAATATTGCCGATTTCCCGGAAAATCACTGTCTCCGAATATAACGAGGTTACTTTGTTACTGGAAGAACTCGGGATGGAGAACGGCTGGCTGCAGGGAATGGACTCACCGGAAGCATATGTTCCTGATTTTAACAGGAAAAACCATCCCTTCACTACGGAAACAGAGTAACATTAAGGAAATAAGAAAATAATAACTGGTAGCGCATGGGGGATTCGGACCCCCGATCTCCTCCTTGAGAGGGAGGTGTCCTGGGCCTCTAGACGAATGCGCCTTATCCAAAATTCGAACCTCGTCATTATAACGAAGTATAGCTACCTGAAGCAATAGCTACAGAATAATCTCTGTCAGTCCATTATTTCTTTTTCAGACTGATAATTACCTTGCGCCCTTCCCCTTCTCCTACGCTTACCGTAGTTACACCGGGAAAGTCGGCAAGAGCCATATGTACGATACGACGTTCGTTGCTGGGCATAGGCTCAAGGGTAACAGATTTCCCTGTCTCCAGTACCTGCTCCCCAAGATGCTTTGCCAGGATTTTAAGTGATGCATAACGCCGCTTGCGATAACCTTCCACATCCAGATTAAGCGGGACCCATGTCTTTAAACGATGTGAAACAATAAGCCGAACAACCTGTTGTAAGGAAGATAACGTTTGCCCCCGACGCCCGATAAGAATCCCCATGTCATCACCAATAATATTCAGAATAACACCGGGCATTTCTCCGGGAACCGGAGGCTCAATGTCTACTGAGGCGGAAACCTCCATATACTGCAAGATTTCCAGTGTAGCATCTCGTGCTACCCCGACAGATTCATCTTCTGAAGTTTCCGTTTGATCTATAGGAGTTACTTTAACTATTGCTTCTTCGGAACCTATCCCCAGAATACCGGACTTACTTTCGCGAACGACTGTGATCTCTACTTCTTCCCGTTCTCGACCTAGTTGTTCCAGAGCGAGTTCGATAGCTTCTTTGACGTTCTTGCCTCTCATTTCTAAGCTTTCCATCTGTCAACCCTTCTGTCTGAGTGTGTGCTATTTCCTGTTTCCCTTCATCTATTAGCGGAGGTGTAATAGATGCCAGTTTTTTCTTTGTCTTCTTCTTTGATTTACCAAGTTCTGCCAGTTCTCCCCATCCCGTAACAAAATATTGAATTACAATTGTAATAATATTGGAAACGAACCAGTAGAGTGCCAGCCCACTGGGGAATTGAATTGTCATAAAAACCCACATAACAGGCATTCCCCAGAGTAAAAACTTATTCTGCTGTTGCTGCTGCGGGTCAGTAACAGGATGCATCACCATCTTCTGCTGTACCCACATTGTTACACCAACTATTATCGGTAGAATATAATAGCTATCCGGTTGTCCCAGATTTAACCATAAAAATTTCTCTCCCAGCGGTACTATTTGATGAACAATAGCCCCTGAATAGAGATGACCATGCAGTGATATCAATTTTTCCGGAGTTGATGTTATCGCATGATTAATTGCCTGATACAGAGCAATCCAGATAGGAAACTGGATGAGCATCGGGACAGCACATCCCGCCGGACTCATCCCGGATTCTTTATAAACCTTCGCCATTTCCTGGTTAAGTCTTACCTGGTCCTTACCATATTTTAGCCTTAATTCCTGCATCTTGGGACCAAGTTGCTGCATAACCTTCGATGCGCGCAATTGCTTCATTGTCAAAGGAAACATGGCAGCACGGACAATTATTGTCAGGGCAACAATAGCCAATCCAAAATTATTGGAAAGTACGTTACTCAAAACCAGTAAGAAGTTGAGAATTGGGTTCAGTATTATGAGATACCAGACACTCATGATAATTATTTTACCTCTTTATTTTGTGTTGAATGAGCATACTACCCGCAATTCCCCTGTTTCTGTATTCAGAGCATATAGAATTTGCTCAGTAGAATGTATATAAAGTATGTTCTCATCAACAACTATCGGAGCAAATACCGGTTCTCCCAGAGAAAATTCGCGAATCTTACCACCGGTTGCAGGATCCCTTACATAGATATTCCCATCAACTGAGCTTATTACCAGTGTTTCACCGACCATTACCGGGACAGATCTGATGATATCACTGGTAGAAAACACCCATTTCTGAACACCATCCTCGACATTCAGAGCATAGAGATTACCATTACTACATCCGGCATAAATTAAATCACCTGCTATCAAAGGACGCGCCCAGAACCAATCCTTACCTTCATATTTCCACTGTAATTCACCATCAGTACTTACAGCATAAAGATAGCCGTCAAAAGAACCAAAATAAACAATTCCATCGGAAATAACAGCGCTCCCCATAATTGCGCCCCGGGTAGAGAATGACCATAGTTCACTGCCGCTGATAAAGTCTACAGCATACAAATTATCGTCAGAAGAACCGATATATATTATATTATTATCCACAACAGGAGTAGCCCATATTTTGTCATTTGTCTCAAAAGGTTTTAACCATCTGGCTTTCCCCGTATCAATTTCTAAGGCATAAAGATTATCATCAGCAGAACCAACCAGTAGTGTATCTTCATAAACAAAAGGAGTCCCGATAATCGCCCCGATAGAAGTAGTATCAGAAGGATATTGCCACTTTTCTAATCCTGTTCCGGCATCCAGGGCATAAACCTTACCATCATAAGAACCAAAATAAACAGTATCATTCTTAACTGCAGGCGCTCCCGTGATTCCCTTAAAACTTAACTCACTATTTACTGAAGGAAACTGCCATATAGTCTGGCCACTCTCAGGATTTACCGCAACAATTTTACCGTCAGCAGTACTTAAATAAATTGTCCCGTTATTATCAATAACAGGACCGGAACCACCTTCTATTTTTATCGGATTTCGAGTACAACCAGTTAGTATTACAGGTATTAGAATAATGATGGAAAAAACGATAAGTAACCTGTGTTTAATAAACATATTATTAATAAAATGCGCAAATATTTTGTTTGTATTAGTCATTATCCCTATAATTCTCTCGAACTGCTAATAAACTTAAATTTATAAAAATACACTGTTTGCTTCTCAAGGAACCGGATCATAACCACCGGTATGAAAAGGATTACATCTTGCTAACCGGCCCATTGTTAAAAAAACGCCTTTACCAAGACCATACTTTTCTATCGCTTCATAAGAATACTGCGAACATGTGGGTGTAAAACGACATGCTGGCGGACTAACCCTGGACCATGTCTTCTGATAAACTCGAATCAGCCTCAGAGCGAATATCTTGAATATGTCCTTCCTGTTGCTATTCAGCACAATAAAAACCTTTTTAAATTATTCCTCTACAAGTAAGTTCGCCCGTTGCAGTAAATCTATAATAGCTATCTTGATAGTGTTATAGTTACTCTTTGCCACCGGGTTACGTGCGATAAAAACTATATCCCATCCAGAACGTATTTTCACCTGACGGATATTTTCACGAATAAGCCTTCGAACATGATTACGAATGACAGCGCTACCAATTCTCTTACTAACAGAAAAACCGTAACGATTATATAGCATATCATTAGGAGATGCTCTCATTACTAATAATCTATTTACCCACGCCCCACCACGAGAATATATCTCTTCAAATTGTCTTTTCTGTGTCAGGTGTTCTTTCTTAATATGCATGTGGGCATCCCGACAACATGATACACTATGTACATAACCCATATTCATCTATATAGTTAGTCTTTTTCTTCCTTTAAGACGTCTTAACTTGATAACATCCCTGCCACCACGCGTATGCATTCTTAATAAGAAACCATGCGTTCGGCGCCGATGTAATTTTTTTGGTTGATAAGTCTTTGACACAGTAACCTCCTTTGATAAGAATATTGAGCATATAGTATCTTCCAGTCTCTGTCAAATTATAGCAAATATAGCTCTAAAAACTATCCTTATGCTACTTTCTTATAACCAATACAAGGAGCTTTAAAAAAATACTATCGCCACACATTAACTCCCTCTACTTTCTAATTCATATTCTTATTATCCGGAAACACCAAATAGAGGAATATAGCAAAGTATAATGCTACAAGTGTAGCATTATACTTGTTTGTTTAAATTGCTACTAAGGTATCAATTTATTCTATAGATATCTGCGCAAATGCACACTTGAAATACACGTATTTACATTTTAAATAATAGTGTTGACAATTATATATTTTTATGCTACTTTAGTAGCAATGAATAATTAATGAAATCCAATGTGTAGGAGTGATACACAATGAAAAACAGGACAGAAAAACAAAAATTTATATTACATAACATAGATAGAAGAGATGTCTTAAATGAAATATATAATTTGTTAGTCAACTATCAAAAAACTTACAACTAGCAGGAAGGGAGGAGTGGGAATTCCTCATTAGCCGAGGAAAAGATAGCATCGCAGTGATAAATCATCCGACAAAAAATAAAAAAAAGAGTTAGTAGGGGCTATTTTATAAATTATTTTTATTGTGATTCAATTTGATTTTGGATATATCAAGGGGGGGAGAGAACAATGTCAAAGACAAATTATATTACCAGTAACGCTAAGATAAAAGTCGTAGGATGCGGCGGAGCTGGTTGTAACGCTGTAACACGTATGGTTCGCGAACAGATCCGTGGTGTTGAATTCATCGCAGTAAACACCGATGCACAAGCTTTATTACTTACTGAAGCTCCCACCAGGATTCAAATTGGTGAGAAATTAACCCGCGGGCTTGGAGCAGGCGGTCGCCCTGAAGTAGGCGAAAAAGCAGCCGAAGAAACAAAAGAGGAATTAAAGGAAGCAGTTGAAGGTGCCGATATGGTATTCGTTACTGCCGGTATGGGTGGTGGTACCGGGACCGGCTCCACACCTGTTGTTGCCAAATTAGCCAAAGCTTCCGGCGCACTTACTATTGGTATCGTAACCAAACCATTCGGCTTTGAAGGCGCGCCCAGACGTACTTCTGCCGAAAAAGGTATTAATAATCTCATGCCTAATGTCGATACGCTGATTATTATTCCTAACGAGAGATTACTGACAGTCTGCGGAGAAAAAGCTTTAATTGCAGATGCTTTTCAAATAGCTGATGACGCTTTGCTTAACGGGGTCAAGGCAATCTCAGAAGTAATTACGGTACCTGGCATGATTAACCTCGATTTTGCTGATGTTCGGGCTATCATGTCCGGAGCAGGTCCGGCATGGATGTCTATTGGTATGGGTACCGGTCAAAATAGAGCATCAGACGCTGCCAAAGCTGCTCTTGCCAGTCCTATGCTGGATACTTCCATCAATGGAGCCAAGGGATGTCTCTTTACCATAACAGGTGGGAATGACCTCACCTTATATGAATCCGAAGAAGCCGCAGAAACCGTTAGAGATGCACTTGATCCTGATGCCAACATTATCTTTGGTGTCGTTTTTGACGAAAAAATGAGAGATACTATAAAAATTACGCTCGTTGCCACCGGATTTAATTCCGTTAAATTAGGGGCAAATAATCTTAAAGACGAAGAATTCCGCGAAAAGTTGCAAGTACTCAAGGAGGAAGGAGACATGGATATCCCAGCCTTCATGAGACAGACCTCCGGAATTCATCCTACACCAAGAATTTCTGCTGAGGACATGGTACTGGACAGGATATTAGTTAGAAGAAGATAAAATCACTTAGATTTTACCTGAAGGATTGGGGACGGGTAATAGCACCTCCATATTGAGGTGCTATTATCTTTTGGAATATAGAAAAGTATCCTGTTAATTTATTTCTTGCTCAAATATATTTTGTTAAAAATAATATTTCACAATGCATCTGAAAAACATACATATTCATGTTGATTCTATCAAATTCACAGTGGTAAATAATGCCATGAATATTTGCTTCATCCGGCTACTTTATGTCATGTTATATAATAAATACTGACATAACATATATGCACCGCACCTGACAGTTCTAACCACGAAATGCCACACAGTATTACATAATCTAGCCAATAATGTTATATTATGTCTCCAGATACTAATTCAGGGAGGCATAAATGGCTAAGTCACTAAAAACACGTCTGGAATCCAAGAAAAACATGGTGCTGCGGGATGTTAGATTATTTGGTCTAACGTTTGCAATGAATAAATACGAGGTATCAGATTTTACAGCCTTTAAGCGGTGGGTCGGGGAGGAAAGTGGCGATGCGGAATGTGGAGTTATACCTGTATTTAATATCAGTAATCATTCGACTTTGGGTGAACAAATTGTGGCTGCTTTCTTACAAAAATTGGATAGTTTACAAAATGAAATTGCTCAATTATCCAATGAAAATAAAGAGCTAGAACAAATATTAAGCGAAAATCAAGCTAATGAAATTCAACAGGCGTGGGTGGCTTTGCGGTTGATGGGAGAGGTTACGCCAAATAATAAATAAAAAAAGAGGGGGTAGCAGACTAGAATAGGGAAATAATTAGCCCAGCAAGGCAAAAATAAAATGCTTATCTTAGACCGGTCATCTTAGATAAGCCTCCCCCGACAGTGTGTATGTCGCTATCCCCTGTTAAATATTATCAGATAGCGACCTTTTAATCAATAATAATTATTGGGAGGTCGTTTTTTTATGGCTATCAAAACTGTAAACCAGTCTTTTGAAGAGTTTATTTCAGACAAACTTCTCGGGATGGACCTGAAACAAAAAGTATCCGGATTAACTACAGAAGAGGAATATAGTTATATTTTCCATTCTAAAACCCTTTGTCGGTATCAGGACCAGGTAAGATTTAATAGTATCAATATTTCATACGAGCAATATATACAGGATTTACTGGAAGATTACGAAATTGAAGGGCTTACCCAGGAATTAACGCCGGCGGAATTATCCGCTTATCGTGTTATGGCCTCTGACCTCCTGCAATGGGAACATCTGCAATTAAATCATCGTATCTCTAGGTTAACTGTACCGGTTATGATGTCATTTTGTCCTCATTGCGGGTGAAGTTATGAGTAGTATCGCAGAGTACATGGCGGAAAATCTATCCCGGCAGGAGATAGTAAAACAAATTAAAAAGTGTGATACCGCGATTACAGTAATCGGGGATGGCACCCGGCCCTTGCCGGAAAGTACCTGGGGAGAGCTAATAGATTGGAATAACTTAACATCAATAGATTGGCCCGCCTACAAAAATAATTGTGTAGAAGCCCTGCGCCTGTTAAAACCAAAACCAGCGCCCACTTATATCCCGGGTAAGGGAACTGTAGATATTAACGCGATTAAAGCGCGGGTAGATATTGTCGATGTTATCTCTGGTTACATCACGGTCCGTAAGACAGGACGGCGATTTGCAGCGGTATGCCCATTTCATAATGATAAATCTCCCTCATTAATTATCTATCCGGAAAGTCAGTCCTGGCATTGTTTCGGCTGTAACCTGGGGGGCGATGTTATTGAGTTTATAAAACGTATTGAGAACGTAGATTTTACCGGGGCGGTAGCAATATTGGGGAATAAATAAAATGATACAACCAATATTAGAACCACCAACATATAAACAGACCGCTTGTATCACACGGCTTTGCATCTGTTTGGGTATAAAAACTCCATACGAGGAACTGGTACAAAGTAAAGGCGAGGCCGGGAAACTAATCCGTACGTTAATCGCTCAGAAAAGAGAAAAGTATCATGAATCTTATCGGAATTGAGGGAAAAGCAATCCAGATGAAAAATGCCGGGCTATCCCGTGAGGATGCTCAGGCCTGGTTATCCGCTCAGCCGGAAAATGGCTATGACCCGGCGCAGGCAGCGGAGCTGATAGATAAGATTTACCA
Organism: Dehalococcoidia bacterium UBA2247; assembly: GCA_002347295.1. GTDB lineage: Bacteria > Chloroflexota > Dehalococcoidia > UBA2247 > UBA2247 > UBA2247. The sequence continues at coordinate 16,810 of DDXZ01000005.1, forward strand.
ATTCGGTGTCACCGTAAAATCTCTGAACCTTACCGATGTCGGTAATGGTAAGAGATTAATCCAATACCACGGCCATGACCTGCATTACTGCTATGAGCGCAATAAATGGCTGTACTGGACCGGGGAAAATTGGGAGTGGGACGCCGGAGCTAAAATCATGGAGCTGGCTAAAGAGACAGCCCGGCATATGTACCGGGAAGCTGCCGAGGAACCCGATGATAATAAAAGAAAAGATTTGATTAGCCACGCTCTGAGGATGGAATCTAACGCCCGCCTGTCCGCTATGATAGAGTGCGCGCAATCAGAGCCCGGAATACCAATCAAAGAAACGGAGCTGGATGCTGACCCGTGGTTATTCAACGTTCTGAACGGAACTATTAACTTAAAAACGGGGGAGCTGCAACCGCATAACCGGGAGGATCTGCAAAGTATCATCATCCCGGTAACTTATGACCCGGCCGCAACCAGCCCACTCTGGCAATCATTCTTAGACAGAATTACCGGTAATCATAACCCCAAAGACCAGGAAGAGTTAAAAGATTTTCTGCAGCGGGCCGTAGGGATGTCGATGACCGGGCAAGCAACGTCTGAGGTGGTATTTTTCCCATATGGCACCGGGGCTAACGGTAAAACAAAATTCACCGAGACAATATTACATCTGTTAGGAGCATACGGCCAGACATTACCGGCGGATGCACTTATGAATCAAAAGATGTCAAACGGGAGCCACAATGAATCTATCGCTAATCTCCGCGGGAAACGATATGTTGTCACCTCTGAGATAAAACAGGGGAGCGAACTAAACGAGGGCTTATTAAAAAGCCTGTCCGGCGGGGACACCTACCGCGCCAGCCGGAAATATGAACATGAAATAGAGTTTACCCCCACTTATACGCTGTGGATGATGGGTAATCATAAACCTATCATTAAAGATACCACTGAGAGTACATGGCGGCGGCTCCGCCTCATTCATTTCAACGTTACGATCCCCCCGTCGGAACGTGATGAAAAGTTATTAGAAAAACTACTGGCGGAGCTGCCCGGTATTCTAAATTGGGCTGTTACCGGTTGTCTGCAATGGCAAAAAGAGGGTTTAGGTTATCCTGATGTTATTCGGATGGCTACGATGGCCTATCGCGCTGATAGTGATGTCCTGGGAGAATTTATCGACGATTGCTGTGTATTAGATTTTCAGGGATACGTCAAAAAAGCGGACCTTAAAAAATCATATGAGGATTGGTGCCACGATACCGGAGTGGAAATGATAAAACAAACTACTTTTAAAACCAGATTACAGGAAAAAGGTATCCGGGACTATAAAGGAACCGGCGGCGTAAGATTCTGGAAAGGTATCCGGTTACAGACAAATGACGAAAAAGTGGCAAGAGTGGCAAAAGTGACCGATTTTCCAGAAAATCTCTATGATTTCTCCTTACGTGAGAAAGTTATTGAAAAACCCGCCACTAATGCCATTATTGCCACTATAGATACGAAAAACACCCCAAAAACCGATATTACCGGTAATACCGACGCCACTAATGCCACTCAATTTTTACTAAACTACTGTCCTGTTTGCCAAAAAGAGGTCGAGACAGTAGATGGTATCTGTACTATTTGCGGGAGTGAAATCAATGGAATCAAAAAAACTTTGTTGTGAAAAAATAAAACTTTGTCCTATTTGCCGGGGCCAGGGATTTTTAATGATTATCAAAGGAAGTGATTATGATTCCTTGCCATGTCCTAACCCGGAATGTAATGGCGGAATAATAACCGTTGCGGAGGAAAAGGATGTCAATGAAATGCCCTCATTGCGGTAAGGTGATACCTAACTGCCGCGTGGCCAGTAGAATTGGGCGCAGGCGGTTAAACATCAATTCACAAACTATTTGTGAAACGCTGTCCGAACAAAAAAACGTTAAAAAAGCGGCCTATTTATTAAATTGCAGCGTGGGGTACATTTATAAGGTATTAAAACCGCTAAAACTTAATCCGTCAAAAATTGCCCGGGGAGAAATTAAAAAATGGAGCTGATAGATTTACTGTCCTGGAAAATAATACAGGGAGTTGGTTTTCTACAGTTTATCATCTGCACTATTTTATTGAGATACGCCCAGGGTATTGAGCAAAAGGCGGAGCTGCTCGGCGGGGCGATGGCCGGAGCGATGATAGCTCATAATAAACCGGAGCAGGTCCCGCCGTTAATAGCCAAAAAATTACTACTATATGGCCGCTTAGTAATAATGATGATGCTCATGTCGATAACGATAAAGATATTAAAAATAGTGTTGGAGTGAACAATGAATAACGTTAAAAAAACAATCGGTTGGGCAGATTATACGATTAATCCGATTAAAGGCTTGTGTCCTATGGCGTGCTCTTATTGCTATGCCCGGAGAATGTACCAGAGATTTTACTTACGTAAAGACGGTACGGTTAATCCGACATGGGGATATACCATCCGGGAAGATGTAGATGTTTACGGAGAGCTCGAAAAGATAAAGCCTGGCAGCCGCGTGTTTGTCGGCAGTACGATGGAGCTTTTCGGCCCCTGGGTAACTCCCTTAATGTTGTCAAATCTTTTGAATGTCTGCGAGTGTTATCCGAAGCTGACTTTTATCTTCCTGACAAAACGGCCGCAGGACTTACCAAAGGCTTTCGATGATAACTGCTGGGTGGGAGTGAGTGTAACTAACTGGATGCAGTTCTCAGATGCACTGGCTTATTTAATGAATATAAAAGCAAAAGTAAAATTCTTATCCATTGAACCACTACTTGAGGAAATAAAGCTAGATTTACTCCAGCAGATGTTATTTCCTAATCTCAACTGGATTATCATAGGCCAGCAAACTCCTGTATCGGCAAAGACAGCCCCGAAAATTGAGTGGATTCGTGAGATAGTCGAGGCGGCAGACAAGGCGGGAGTCAAGGTGTTTTTGAAAGATAGCTTGAAGCCACTATTGGTTGGTTATAGCGCGTTAGACCTGATAAATAATTCATGTTTGTTTAATCATTTTGATGTAGAAGTTGAAAAACAATCCGCGAGGATAAAACTACGTCAGGAATTCCCGGAGGTGAAGTAAGAAAGGAAGCCAATGGTTAAGTCTAGTATGTTAATCCCGTACACGCATGACGACCTGATAGCGAGGGGTGTTAAATGGTTACAAAATCAGAAGAACTATTTATACCGTAGCCCGATAATTGTAACTGAGTTTTCCAGCATGGCTGAAGAAATCCCCGATATTTTAGGCATGAACCATTTTACCACTACACTGATAGAGTGCAAGACTTCCCTAGAAGATTTCAAGGCTGATGCCAATAAAGCTTTCCGTAATATTTATGTAGATGCCTGTGGTACTTTCCGTTTCTATCTATGTGCGGCGGGATTAATACCAGAGGAAAAGATACCCGAAGATTGGGGACTGCTGTACTGCTACCCTAATCAAATCAAGATTATTAAGATACCCGTTGACCATGACAAGAAACAGACACGTTTTCAGGAATATTGCATACTTTACTCACTGGTCAGGCGTGCCATGCTACGAGGATTTGACCCAAATTGTAAGTTAGAAGTAAGAAAGGAAGTGAAAGCATGAGTAATTGTAAGCATCAACAGCAAGTACTACAGTTTATCCGAGATAGAATGGTTTATGTTTACGGAGAGAACCCTAATTATGACTACATGATAAATCTGGACAAAATAATATCCCAACGTACCAAAACACCCTCTTCTCTCCAAGATAAGAAAGAGGGGATATACCCCATACTAGAGGATTTAGTGCAAAACAAACTTCGCTATGATGAGGCGGCACAGCAGATAATAGACCTATTGGTGAGTAACAAATGTTTGGCACTATAATCAAAAATCAATATCAATCGGGCAGGGCTTGTGAGGAACGTTGCCAGGGCTGTGAATATTATCCGGATTGGACTGTAATGTTACCTCACGTACATATGTGTCTTTATTGGCATGGTTGCCGTAAAGACTGGCGAAAATGTGACCGGAATTATAGTAAACAGTTGAAGTTGTTAGAGGTAACTAAATGAAAGTAGCTATTTACGCGCGTGTTTCCACTGAGGAGCAAACGGAACTTAACCAGGTACCGGTATTAGAGAACTGGGCGAAACAGCGACAATTTGTCATAGCGGAAGTTTACCGCGATGTAGGATCCGCTTGGCAAAAAGCGGACCAGAAAGAATTACGCCGCTTGATGGAAGATGCCCGCCGGGGGAAGTTTGAGGTTGTGATGGTATGGGCAGTAGATAGACTTTCCCGCGGCGGCATCGGGACTATGTTTCAGATTATAGATAAACTGGCCAGTTATAACGTTCGGGTGATCAGCCATGAGGAAAGCTGGACTGAGGTACCGAGTGAACTTTATCCGCTTATGCTTAGTCTCTTTGCCTGGATAGCGAATCAGGAAAGCAAACGCATCTCAGAGCGGACTAAAGCGGGTATGGCCAGAGCAAAATTACAAGGGAAGCACGTAGGGAGGCCGAGAAAATGACAGGTAAACAATGGCTACTATGTTGTAATTTATGTCCTTATATGAATTATAACTCGGCGTATCCAGAGGGCGAATGTATTATTCTCCCTGGACTGAGTAACCCAGACTGGGCACGTTGTGTAAAAAAGGGTTTAGTATCTTACAATACCCTTTTAGCTACACAAAGGGGAAAAAAGAATAATTAGAAAAGGGCACAAAGTAGGCACAGGAAGAAAGGGATTATAAATTGATAAAGCCATATTATCAGGATGAATGGGCAACAATCTATCATGGGGATTGTAGGGAGATATTACCACAACTCGAGACCGAGACAATTATCACAGACCCAACCTGGCCGGATGCTGATGCCAAAATACCCGGGCAAGAAAATCCCTATCAGTTATTCGCTGAAATGTGCCAGGTTATTCCCGCGGGAACACAGCGTCTTATTGTGCAGTTAGGTTGTGATAGTGACCCTCGTTTTCTTTCCGGTATTCCCTCGAGCTGGCCGTTTCTCAGAGTTTGTTGGCTGGATTATGCCTTACCGTCTTACAAGGGGCGGTTGCTCTATACCGGTGATGTGGCTTACGCCTTTGGTGTTCCGCCGGCTTATATCAGCGGCCGCCAGGTTATGAGCGGGATGTGTAGGTCTACAAAATCAGACAAATTATTTGTACGACATACCCATAGTAGTTGGAAAGGAAAGTGTTTTACGGGTAAAGATGATGAGGATGACGACGGGGTAAATAACTTACCTCATCCAACACCACGCCGGCTACAGCACGTTGCATGGTTAGTACATCAATTCTCAGATAATCATGTCGTTGACCCATTCATGGGGAGCGGCACAACTTTACTGGCCGCTAAAAATCTCAACCGTAAATCAATCGGCATTGAAATTAAAGAGGAATACTGTGAACTGGCAGTTAAAAGATTAAGTCAGTCCGTAATGGATTTAACGCCGGTAGAAAAAGGGTATTTGAAACAGCCTAAAATACAATACCCTTTTACGAGTGATATTTTAGAAACGGTAAAAATAGGGTAATTTTGAAAAGGGCACCCTTTTAGAAAGGAATGAGAGACTATGAAAAAAATAACAAAAAAAGAGCTATCTCTAATGGAAATGTTAGGTAGTATATACGGAGACGGCTTAATAAATGGCGTCAGTTTTCTTGGGATATTTGTGTCAGTGTCTTTCTTTATAAGAGACTGGGATACAGGTGATTTATTTCTAAAAATTCTGGTGAGTATTGCTATTGTATGTTTGTTAATTATGATTTATTTAACACATAAACACGCGATAGAAACAAAGAGAAAAATACTGAAAAAATATGAAAATCTTTAATAAGACAACCCCGGGGCAGATTATCCAGGAATGGGATGAGTTGTACCGCTTATCTAACCGGGAACCTACAGCTCCGCCGCTGTTTTACATCGATGGGGAGTACATATTTATCGGTCCGGAGAGCGGTAATAAATATCGATTTACTGAAAAAGAGATAAAAGAGACCCTGGGCCGGATGCGTTGTAGGTATGAGCGTATCTCTAATAGTTAGATGATGGACCGTATTCTCGACAGTATCCCGTTTGCTGCGGAAGCTATTTCGCTCCGGTGAGCATACACTACCGCTATTGTTATCGGATAAAATACCACCCATTTTACAATAGCGAATTTACCCTCCAGAAAAGGATAATCCCAGGTAATCATCTTAGGTAATCCGTGGATCATAAATCCGGCCCCTTGCACAATAAAACCAAAACCGCCATAACTTTGAATTTCCATCGCCGAAAAACCAGTAAGGCTGTTAACTGTATTCACGTCATCAGCATTAAATACCTTCCCCTCGATAATCAGGAAACAAATAGTACAGGCTAAATAAATCCAGGATAACCACATCATCATCTTACTAGACATATTTACCGCCTCCTTAAAGTTCCGGGAACATTACTATTTCGGTTATATGCTCCGGGGTATAAGCGTGATGGACTACTGAATGTGAGATATTTACCGTTAATAACACTAACCGGAAACGCTCCTACTTTAGTAGTGATTATTGATTTTACCTTTCCGGTCTTCATTTGTGGGGTTAACGGCTTACTGATATGGGACCAGGTAGGGGGTTTGACCGAATATACCAGGTCCTCATTAGGCCGGTAAGGTGGGTATATAGTAACGTATAATTTTCCCGGTATCTGCTCCCAGGTAATTGCCCCTTCCTTCTGTTCTTTTGTTAATTCCTTCCCTTTTTCCTCTGCATCTTCTGTTTTACCTTTACCCGGGTACCCCGGAACACCATCGCCATCATCTTTACCTTTCTTAGCGGGGGGCTCCGTGATTTCCTTTAATTTTATACGTTTTAATTCCTCTGTTTTTAACTTTAAAGTTTCGGGGTCAGGTAAGATATTTTTGCCGGTTAATTCTGTATGAGTTCCGATGGTAGGGCTAAGATTAATTTTTGTCGCCGTTACCTGTTCTACGCTAGACTCCAGGCCTTCCTTAACATTAACTTTTACCTTTTGTTTTGTTCCTGCCTGTGCTTTACTACTAGATTGAATAATGGTCTGCGTAACAGGTTCTACAAATTCATTAACCAGTTCTTTATTTTTACGTTCGATATCGGATTGATTTTCTTTATTAGTATAGATTAATGGGGAGTAAGTGGTAATAATTTCCGCTCCCACTTTGGCGGCGTAGTCACTAATAGTAGTGGGGGTAATTTTATCCGGGATAGTTATTCCAATAGCCTGAATAATGGCTGCTTTTTCTGCCGGAGATGCTTTTTCCACTTTACGGATCGTGCGATCTAATTGTTGCTCTGGAGTTAAATCCTTTGATGTTTCCGTTACCGGTAGAGGAGCAGAGCTGATCTCTTGTTGTTTTGTGGCGGTTGCTGTTTTGGTATCTGCTTCTTTATTAGGGCTTACCTCAGTTTTTGTTTCTGTTTTTGTAGCAGTTGCAGTAGCGGATTGTTCTTTTTCTACTTTAACTTTCCAGGCCTCATGGTCCGCTTTAATTTTAGCAGCTAATTCCGGATCTATCGGCTTATCAGGCGCTGTAGGTAATTTTGTTTTTTGGGTACTGCCAGTAATGGTTGACCGCGCATCATTATCAGAGATACCCTTTAATTGGTTGATTATTTTCTGAGCATTATTAATAGCCGTTTGGTCTCCGGATAATACCGCGTGATGTAAATTATCTTCTGCTACTACCATAGCATCAGACAATGATACGTCTTTTAACGTCATTTTTTGAGCCTCAGCTGAGACAAAAGACGGGAGCGCTGCATTAGGTACAAATACGGCTTTAATCATAGGAATACCATACTTAGGGTCAAGAGGGGGATTCTGCGCGCCGCCCACTTCCGCAGCGAAAGTGCTGCCAGCTAAACTCATAGATTTATCACCTGCCGGAGAAAAGAATCCCCGGGTAAAATATAATTTCCCATCAGGGAGGGTGATAATATCATCTACACCATAACCGCCATCTTTATAATTTCCCATGAGGGAAGAGGCTGAAAATTTTTGACCTGATATAACTCCCCCGGCCTTACCTGATAAATCAATACTTTCAGGAGTCATAGATTTTAACTCTACCGGAGCGGTATCGCTTAATACAGGGAAGTTTTTAGTACCGCCCACTCGATAGTATTGCGGGTACTTAGTGACATCTTTCATGATGGCGTGTTCTGTTTCTGTTACTACAGGAAATTCCTTAGTACCGCCCACCTTAGTCCGGGAAATATAATATGTTTCCGGTGCCCGGGCTTTAATTGCTTTCATGGCATGAGGCCATATTGCGGTAGCAAGTTGCAGCGCGGTAATTGCGACATCCGTACCGGTAATATCAGCTTTACTCCCTCCAGGGGTGATTAACCTGGTTAATACAGGCAGGAATGATTCCGCAGTATTAGCATATACTGCCCGGCCATATTGATTGTCGCCGTATATGGCATGATATGCCTGAGAGGCTTCTTTTTTTTGCGCCGATAAAGTATCTAATTTCCCTGCGTAATTGTTACCGATAGCAATATTATCAAAATTGTAGGTATTGTCATCCGCTTTCCAATTTTTTAGTTCAAAATATTTTTTCTCAAAGTCTGGTAATGCTACTCCGGTAGGGTTAGCTTGCTTATTAGTCTGCTCCCACGCTTTTTTTTCTGTCTGGTAATCGCGGGTTAACTGTCTATACTGTGCTTGTTCCTCTGCTCCGCTCATCGTAGCCTGTCTGGGGTCGGTTAACTTATCCCCCAGTCCGTGTTTTTTTGCCCATTCGACAAAAGGGGGGAATGTTTTAGTATATTTATCAGGTTCAGCAAAATAAGCTTTAATATCCTGGGAAATCTTATTATCTACTTTTATAGTAAGCCCTTCCCCGGGAGTATATTGCCGGCTGAAATGCTCTTTATCTTGCTGGAGTGAATCTTTTTCTTGTGTGTGTTGTTTCTGTGTTTCGTTAAATTTATCTACTCCTACCTGATTGATTAATTTTTTATTATCATCAGATAGCAGAGTGTAGGATATTTTATTGATATACTCTCCGGTATCCAGCTTTACATTAGACCGTTCAAAACCTTTTTGTCTAATTTCCAGTAGAGTATTAAATTTTTCTGTTCCCAGGATATTTACCTTTTTCTTATCCTGCTCAGATAATTTATTATAGGCTGCCTGAGACATATATTCCCCGGTATTCAGCCTGATATTGTTTCGTTCAAATTCTGCTTTTATTTCATTCTGTTTCTGTTTAAATTTCCAGTATGGTTCCGCATGACCTTGTTCTATCGCGGATTTATCGATAGTAATTGTTTCCCCTTTTGGATTTTTATAGGAATAACTAACATTTACTTTTTTAAGTTCTTCCTCTGGGATATTTATACCAGCTTGTTCTGCAATAGCTAATCCGCCCGTTTCCGCGGCCCGGGGGTTCATGATTCTACCGGCCGGCGTGATACCGGTATCTCCCTGCCCGTAGATATATACGGTTCCCGATGGGGTTAATATTCTATCTCCTACTCCTGGCATACTTTACACCTCACTTATAAAAACCTGCCGGTATCTCGGTATGAGTTCCTCCGCTTCTTCCACCCATTGCAGCCTGTCATACCGGCAGGGGCTGCCGCCTATATAAATATTGCAGACGCTACAGATGTTAATAACGACATCATGATTAAAGCTATTATTAACGAGCTGATGCTGATTACCAGATGCTCTGTATTATGTTCTTTGTAAGCTTTCCGTCCGAACCATCCGGTGCTAAACAGTAATAATATGAATATTACCGTAGGAGCAATGGTATAAATACCATACCAATTAGGCATCAGACTTAATGGCTCCCAGGCACCGTAATTTGCCACGGCTCCAATTTGTACTACTGCTCTATACGCATCTACCTGCGGGTTAAATCTACTGAGAATAGTATCGAATGTTCCCGGAGCCAGGATAATATCATTGGTGGTATCCGTAGTGTGTCCGTCTTTACGATACTGAAAATAGACATAGGCATCTGTAGCGACTCCCATATCAGAGATAGTTCCGTTAAATTGACATTGTGGGTACGGGTCACTCATCGCATCTGATTCCGCATTAGTAACTACGGTTGGCATTGTAAATACCACAGTATCATCCGCCCCATTAAACGGTGAGCCAGCATTATTGTTTTCCAGTACACCCCTAAAATGATATGTTGCACCTGGAGTTAGATTAATTGGAATATTAATAAAACTTGTCCCGTCTGTATATTGTGTAACTGCTGCGGTAGTAGCACCATAAGCTATAGTCAAGCCATATTCTACACTCATATCGGTTACCGGTGTACCATCACAATTTGATATATTTACCGGGAAAGTGCCACCAGTTACGCCATCTTTGTCCATCGTAACACCGATTGCAGCTAGTGTAGTACATGTCAATGGCGGGTCTGTAAATTCCACATTGGTATTATTCCCGCCATCCACTGAACCATGCGCTACTGAACCAACATACCACACACCCGCTCCATCTGTAGCGGTACAATAATCACAATCTATATAGGTCAAGGCATTGGGTATTAGCGGATTAACTTTAGTGAGATTCCATCCAGCAACACCTGTACCATCTAACGTGATGACATTAGTACCAGTATCACGAGTTATTTCAGCGACAGTTTGCGTTGTGCCATCGGTGAATTTAACTGTTTTGGCTGCGACGGAAGCGTCTATGTCTAAGACATTAAATGTATTACTCCCTGTTATGGTCAGGGTATAAGCACCTGCACCCTGTACGGTGACGTTGTTGTAGGTTTGACTTGCTCCAGCAAAGGTCTGTGCACTTGCATTAGAACCAGTATAAACAATAGTAGAGGTTTCTGCATTAAAAGTTAGATTAGTTGCGTTAAGTTGCCACTTACTAGCGACAATATCACCATTATGTGTTAACGTAACAGTGCCAGAGCCTAAAGATAATGTTCTGGTGGTAGTATAATCTGTAACAAAGAATCCACAAGTTAAGTCATTATCATTTAAATCTAATCCGCCAATAGCTAGTCTTACTTCTCTCCCTGTTTGAATACAACCATCACTAAGAGACAATGTTCCAGTAGGATTGTAAATATATAATCCGTTGAGGTCTTTACCGTTAGATGTTAAAGTATAATTACCTCTACCTCGCATATTGAGTGTTTTTGCGGAATGTGTCCATGTCATTCCAGATGCTACAGTTAAACTACCAAACACATTAATTGTATTACTCAGTGTTACCGTAGGTATTCCCGTAAAGGTAATAGACTTCCCTATTCGTGGCATATCCACTGTTACTGTATGAGAGCATGAAACATCATCTTGAGGTAAAGGTACTCTGTCAGTCCCGACACCATCTTGCCATGTGGCTAGAGTTGACCAGTTACCAGTAGCATTGGAGATTTGAGCTGCTGCTGTGGTAAAGGTGATATTGGTATTCCCTTGACAATCTCCTGAACCACCTGTGATAGCGGATAAATCCACCGCATTGGTAGCTGTAATATCTATAATATCCACGTTCTGTGAGCCAGTCCAGTTAGTGGCGGTTATGATTGCTGGTGTACCTAAAGTTGAGGACTGTACCAGAAGTCTATTGGTTGAGCTATTGCCTTTCATGGCAAAGGTTGTGCAGGTCAATGTAGTTCCCGATGTCATGGTTATGGTATCTGTCTTGGTGGCTGTACCATTTCGGGTAAAGACATCTATCCCTGTTGGACTTCCTGATACGGTATGAGCAGTACCATTGAGGTTGATGTTGGCACCATTAAAATCCAAATTTCCTGCAGCCAGACTTCTAGTAGTCTTTATATTTATAGCAGCAGTATTCGCTGCAAAGGTAACGTTGGAACCAGTGTCATATTGAAAATCACCAATATTAAGTGTAGAAGTACCTAAGTTAAGAGTACGCGCATTAGCATAGTTAAGATTTAAGGCACCATCACCAGAAGTTAATGTTAAGTTATGATTGTTGGTAGTAAATGTTCCTGTGGTCATAGAAAATCTACCAACTGATAAATCATCGCCTAACTGGAAAGTTTTATTATATTGCATTATTAAATTATTTGTACTTATTATTTTTCCCGCACTAATAAATGTGCTATTTTCGGCAGGATACCAGTTACCAGTAAACGTGACATTCATGCCTACTATTAAGGTAACATTTCCGTAAAATGTAATACTTGAAGAACCTGCCAGTGTCGGTGTATTCGTTGCTCCCGCAAAGCTTAGAGAGAGACAGGAAGCGGCGGCATCTACGCTCAATATGGCATTCGCCCCAGCTACCGATGCGGCATCTACATAAACCTCATCTGCATTAGTTGGTACTGATGCTCCAGTAGCACCACCGGAAGCAGCACTCCATGTTCCTGTGCTTGACCAATTAGATGTTGTAGCAGCGGGTAATATCGCATACCGGGGCGGGTCATATTCCGGTAAACTTAAATCTACATTCGGTCTGATTAACCGCTCTAATTCCAGAGCATCCAGTACGGCTTGCTGTTCAGGAGTTATTTCTATAGGTATTTCTTTTGTTTCAGTAACAACACTGTCTTTTTCATCTAATACAACATTACCTGATTCATCTAGTACAGGTACTTCTTTAACAGTTACCAGCTCCGGTATGGGTAAAAACTTCTGCTTTAATTTATCGCCCATCCAGAAGCCGGTGTATCTATCCTCAAATTGCAGTACGGATAATATCTCAGTAGGGTAGGGAGTGCTGGCAGTAGCAGGGTATGATTTCAGGATTGTAGCAGCTTGTTCCGCTGTAATAACATTGAGTTTAGTCCCGCCTTGTTCGCCTGATGGCTTACTGGCAGCCGGTAAGGTGAAGATACAACGACCATTATTATCATCAAAAAGCAGTATATTTAGCCCAGTTTGCGGGGCGTGTGTAAATGTACCATACCATCCATCAGAATATTTTATGGATACCGGGAACCATGTCTCGTAATATTGCACATCGGCTGCATGAGCCATCGGTACAACAAACCCAAATAATGAGAAACAGATGGCCAGAGCCAGTAATACTCTGATAGCCAGGGGGATTAAATTACTTTTATACATCCCATTCATACTACCTCCCTATCTTATCCTCCACACCGCTTTACCAAAGAGATATAGCGCTATTCCTAAGACCGCTATTCCTAAGGTTAAATTTGTTTCGACCAAAGGATAACCAACAAAGGCGACCACAAAGGCGCCTACAAAATATAAAGTACGGTCTCTGCTCCAGATAGCCAAGGCGCTGATTCCTATAACTAAAATTGCTTCTGCCTCTGTCATTTATTTAAATCCTTCATAACCTGCATAATACCTTTAACCGGCATATTGGCATCGGCCATCCGCTGCGCTATCTGTTGTTTCTGTTCGATGGTTAATCCTGAGGCAGGATTGCTAACTACCGGTACCTGGGCATTTCCTAAACCTACATCAGGGGTGCCGGTATCCTGACCAATAACATTAAAACTATTATTAGCGTCAACGGTTAATTTCCGTTTTTTCAGCTCTACCGATACCATTCCTTCTCTCGGATCTACTACGCCGTAAGTGTCATAACATTCCCATATAGGAGTAATATTGGCAGAGCTCATGGACCATAAAGAACCAGGGACTCCTGTCTGAAATCCCTTCATATCATAAACACTGAGGTTAATCTGATGGCCCCGGGGGATATGATTCTCTTTACCCCATTGTGTGAAGTAAACATCCCAGCAATCAAAAACATAATGCGTCATCCAGCGTAAGCGGGGATTGAGAAAATCAAAGTTCTGGATAGTTCCCAGCATACCCAGGTTACGCTTACGGCGCTGTCCCGCTATCCAGTACAGGATGCGGGATAATACGGTATTCCAGCTCTCACTACCGGCAAAATTTTGCAGCTCGTCTATATCAATGAGGGTATCTTTTAACTCATCACCCATTTTGATAAACTCATCTATTTGTATCGGCTCCGAACGGACTTCAAGGTAGCTGACAGTGTGCCCGCCCTGGCGTTTGGGAATTTTTGCATGACATTCATACCCGGGGAATGTTCGTACTTTCCCCCCCATATACATATGCAAGCAGGATAAGACTGTCATCATAGCAGTCTTACCACCACCCTCTGGCGCCTGAAATATTGATATCATTGTGCCTTTTCCTCAACCTTAGGATTAATAGTGCGCCGGCTGGGGATAGCAGAGGGAACCATAATACCGGTGCCTCCCATCAGCCCCTGCCATCTATTTATACCGCCAATAGCCGGCTTCCCATCGAGTAACAGCTCTAATTCCGTAAGCCCATCCTCATCACCAAATTCCACACAACGAGCTAAAAAGGAAATCGCAGCATTTAATTCCTGGCGGTTATCAAATATTGTATGTGCTATGGCATCCCGGATATCTTTGGCATGGTGCATGAATTCTTTTGCCAGGTTAGCGTTGCCTTCCATCGGGCGGAACATATTATTAAAAACGTTCTGGTCCAGTACCCCCGCCTTACTTTTATTGGCAAAGATATTATTAGAGCTGTTTTTTTGTCCGTGAAATCTATTATATAATCCAGACATTTATACCCCTTTTATATTGCTGAATATCAAATACAGGAAAAATAACAATATGCCGACAAGCCCCACCATTAACCCTAATTTAATTTTCTGGAGCCTATCGCTATTGAGATTAAAGAGAATAGCAATCTCCCGGCATCTTAAAGCGCGGTATAATTTCTCCGGGCTAATAAGCAGCGGGATTTTTTTAGCATCTTTTAGTTCCTTACTTTTAGCGGGCTTAATCTCATCATCAAAATTAGTAATATAAGGATCGTACGGCCGGTATTCCATTTCACCATTTTTATTTTTGATATGCTTTACCAGGTAAACCCATCTATTTTTATATCTCCAGAGAGAGCCCATAGCACTTTCTAAATTGCCTTCATGCCAGCCGGAATACGGGTCGAGAATAACTGCGGGATATTTATTCTCCTGAGGTTTATCTGTCCTACTCTTCCGGAAGATATTTTTCAGTGAGCTCAGTAAGTTAACAAAACTATTCTGATTTTTGTTCTTATTATTACCGGGCGGGGGTGCTTCTTTTTTTTCGGCTTTCTTTTTTTCTTCTACCGCGACCGCCATCATAATAAAGGCAGGATTTAACATACTAAAATCCAGTTTTTCTACCTTTAATTTTCCTGCCTGTATCAATCCCGCTACAGTTAGTAAGCAGATGGTAACACCAAGAACAAGAACCAGAATGGTAATATAATCATGGAATTTTTCTCTTTTTGCGTTTTTAGCATTTTCCGCCTGGGCTTTTTCCCGGGCTTCTACGGCAATAGCCTGTATAGGCTTTACCTGGCGCGGTATTTTGCCATCCAGCGCGAGGGGAGTGGAATCATACTCATCTATGATTTGATAAACACGATTTGTGCCACGTTTCGGGATAAGTGTATGCGGAGTCTGCCCCCATGCCCTCATCTCTTTCTCGTTGATTAAGGAATCCTTCATAATACTCTGGTTGATATCGAGAATTTGATGATCTCTGGTAAGTAGTAAACATTTTTGTTTTTTTAATTGTCCCATACTTTCCTTTCCGCATAGGGGCAGATACCCCACAATTAACTTTTAGAATCCGCCTTTGCCGGGTTTTCCCAGTCCGGTCCAGCTCAGTAATCCACCGCCAAAAAGGCTGGAAACAAAGAGGACCAGAGGAGCAATGGCTCCCACGGAAGCTAATCCGGTGTAATCGGCAATATGGGCATCAGTAATAATGGTGTAGGCTGATGCTAATATTGTGGGAAAGAGAAGTAGCATAATAACTATGGCAATCAGGCCGCCTACTATCATTATGATGTTTTTCATACCGAGGTCTTTTCCGCTGCCTTTAGCGCCCTGGAAGACCATCAAGCCTCCGCCAAAAATCATAGAGACAAAGATAATCAGGGGAGCGATAGCGGCCACAGAACTCATGCCGGTAAACGAGGCAATGTGAGCATACGTTAAAATGCTCTGTGTGGCAGTAAGCACCATCGGATAGATAACAAAGGCGATTACGATGGCGATTACTCCACCAACTATCCTGAGTATGCGCTGCATATTCATTTTTATTTTCCTTTCTTTATATTTTTTCGACTACGTTTTAATTAACTACGTTTTAATTATTTATCTACGCCCGCGGGCTGCATCAAAGATGGCAAGACCACCGCCGAAGATGAGCATGACGAAGATGATTAACGGAGACATTCCCACAATACTACCCAGGCCGGTAAAGTCAGTAGTAGCATCGTAATCATAGACCGCTGTTAATGTCCGGGTATCACTGGCATTGAGACCGGTTACATTCAGTGTATTAGTCGCTGGCGTATAAGTATTAGATACCGGGGTATCCAGTACATTATCCGAGGTCACGGTTACACGACCGGCATCATCCTGCCAGGCATCCTCAGTCAGTACTACGTCGGCATCTGTCACACCGACACCGGTTACTACCGCTGCAAAAGCATCTGTCTGCGGATCCGTCTGGACATCATGCGTGGAATCAGTGATTAGCGGGAACATAATGAAGGCAATCATAATCATGATTACTCCAACCACTACTTCCGTCACTTTTTTACCCATTTTCCTGTGTCCTCCCTTCTTTAAATCTAGCAGCCACTTTCATTGTAAAACATGACATATTAATATTTAGTAACATATTTGATACTAAATACAGTATGCTATAATATAATATATACTATAGGTAGTGGAGGTGGCATGAAGAGTAAACGGGATATAGTATTCTTAACTACTAAAGAGGCAGTATTAAAACCTTTTGAGTTTCAGCAAGCCTGCGATTATCTTATTAAGAATGGGTTAAAGCCTGCTACCATTTGCCGTTCGCTGGGTATATCACGCATGAATTTATACCGTTACCGCACAGGTCAGTTAATACCTAATTGGGTAGTAGGGGACACAATCGTACAATGTGCCAAAAAAATGCAGGCGGGGGAACTTGCTTTCCAATATCTACAAAGGAGAGATTGAATGTCATTACCAGAGAACACAGAACAATATATTAATACTGCTCAAAATGAAGCTGAGCGCTCCGATAGAATTAAGGAAATAGCGGAACGGCAGGAACAGGCATTTAATACCTGGGAACTTCCTAATAAAATAGATATCGATTCGTCTTTTAAAGAACTAAATCCTTTAATATCCATTTTGGCCAATAATATGATGCAATGGATTCCCGGGCTGCCTGATTTTATGAAAAAAGCAGCGGTTAACAATACCAAAGAGATAATATACCTCGGGTTTAAATTAGGTTATTTTATGGGGAGAAATTATGAGGAAATTCCTGCGGTATTTAAGGATATTTAGTGTTCTCCTGTTATTAATAGTATTATTCCCATTACCGGCGCTAGCTGTAGCTGCTCCAGACCTGATGGAAATACAGGATGTGGAGGTATTCCGTCATTTATTAGAGGATGATGACTACCTGGTAATTATTACCTATAATATTGAATATACGGTATTACCCAGTGAGACCGCAGACAACCTATTTATCATCCGCTTAATGGATGGCGTTACTGAATTAGGATCTAATATGCCATATCCTTACATCAATTATGGTTACGGCATAGGATGTATGTCATTATACTGGGATGCGGCCACAGCGCCCACCTGGGGGACATTGTATGATGTTAGATTAGAGGGCAATCCTCTCATGTTTGCACCGCCGCTGGCTCCCATCATATATACACTACAAGCCGGGGACTTTGTGGCCAGTACAGATCCTGATGTGCAAAAAACTTTTTTGGCCAGTAGAATCAGAAGCATTGCCGATGATATGCAAACGTTATTCGGTGCCGGTTATGAAATGCTGGATAGTACTGATAGCGGAACTTACCTTAGCGCCCTGGGGGAATATTATTTTTATGGAGCGGTCCCGGGTATTCAGGTAATGTGTCCGGAATTATTCATATTACAGAAAACTACACCGGAATGGGAGGACCGCGACTGGGGAGACCCCCAGGTAGATGTATTCCCTGTTACCACCGGGATAGCAGAAACATCCGCTACAGTCACGTTAACGTATAAAAATTATCCCGGTAATACTAATGGAATTACCGTTACCAGTAGCGAACCGGCGGATATCCCGGTAGTGAGTACCTATAATGATGATCAGAAAACAGTATTAATTACCGGACTGGATAATAACAATACCCGCAACCTCACCGTGAGCTACCGCTATAATGCCAAAGCCGATGAGTTCGAGTCACGCTGGGACCATACTATAGTATCCGATGCTTTTAGCGGACTAGCGGAATTAATGGGCGGCATTGCAAAAATGACCGCTTCCAGCCTACTCATTATCGCCCTGGCCCTGGTGCCGTTTATGATCTGTTATAAGAAATTCAAGCAGACAGATGCCGGCTTAGCTATGATGGACCCTGTAGTATTAGGCGGCTGGCAGGCGGGATTATTTGCCAGCTCTTACCTCGGATTACTCTGTATTGTGTCTGTATTTATCCTGGGCTATTACTTCTTTTATAGAGGAACTAACGGATGAGATTATTACGATTATTATGCCTGGCAATACTCATTTTATTACTGGCCCCGGCGGCTCTGGCGGCTACCGCCTATACCGCGGAGATTCAGGTCACGGAAACAGGCCTGGCCGGGTATGTTATGCTGCCGGTAATAGTGGATTGTAATAACCAGGAGCTGGCCGACAATTATTACATGGATTCTGATGGGCTGGATACGCTGGTTAAATATAATGCCATATCACTACCGCATATGGTGGCGGATGACAAATTATTGTTCGCCTCTTTATTACCCACCTCCAATACCAAAACATTTATTTACAGTACCGCTAATACACCGGCATTGAGCGCCTTTTATATTATTACCGGGTATGATGGTTATTTTACTATTCCTGACAACGCCGCCCTGGAGCCGGGAGCAGATTTTACCTATACTTTAACTGCATACACTGATACCACTACGGGAACCAATAAGAGATTGATATTCAAAGACCAGGCGGTTAATTTATCCGTAACCGCGGACCATGAAATCACCGGCCGTGTTTATACTAGCGCTCCCGCCAGTGAAACAAGTTATACCGCCGGCGCTGATAGTAGCGGTACCGTTAACGGCACTATAGCAGAAGCACAACTATTTACTGTAGGAGGAGCCGATATTACCCTGGAATCTGTGGAGTTACAATTAGTAGGTAATGCTACGCCCAGCGGAACGATAACCGTATCCATCCGGACCGTAGCCGGGGGATTACCTACCGGGAGCGATTTGGTATCCTTTACCTGTAATGCTTCCGATATAAGTAATGCGGGTTGGGCATGGTATGAATTTTCCTTCTTTAATAAAATAACACTGACTACCGCGACACAATACGCCATAGTATTAAAAGCATCTGCGTTAGGAGCAGTGACTTACTGGCGCTCTGATGCTACGGCGCCGGCCTATGCCGGCGGGACCCGTTGTTCTTCAAATAATAATGGCGCCACATGGACTAGTGCTGGAACTGTAGATTATATGTTTACCGTCTATAAACCGGGAACCACGGTGGAAGTAAGTTACAACGATGTCACTAATATGGCCAGCGGGGAACATGACATAATACTCGACATCAATGCGGGAAATCTGGAATTAACCATAGATGGCACCCTCCGGGATAATGCTGCTATGGGGGGAGGAAGTATCTATGATTCCGCCTATGATTATTACATCGGGTACAATAACTGTTTACCTTATATTGAGTCCTTTGATATCGATATCAGCGGCGCTCCGGTCGCCGGCTATGCTCCGGTAGATATCATCAGCGGCACTACTTTACCCGATGAGGTAGGTACTTATGATGGCACCATTACCTGGGGCAGTAATCCGGCGGGGGTATCAGTAGTATTGGAATCTTTACTCCCGGTAGCAGCGGCAGAGGCCGCCGGATATACGTCTTCCACACCCTCTGGACCTATCAGCGACGCTCCTGATACTCCTGATATGTCCCAGCCGGGCATCGCCACCACACTACCCGGAGCAGATGTTATTAATGAAATGATGGATGCCGGAGACATCCCTAAGGATTTATTCTGGTTGTTTCTGGCCTTTGGATTAATGATGGCTATAGGCTACGGCGTATATGCTCTGACCCATAGTTTACTGGCGGCGGAAATTGCTATTATTATTGTGGGAGTATTCTTTATGCTCAATAATGTGGTAACCTGGCCGGCTATACCTTTAAATATACTCTTTGCCGCCCGCAATGTAGTGATAAAAGAGCGCTACGGCTTATGATGTTTACTACCTTTTCTTAACCGGATAACGCTATCCCTGGCAATCCGGCATAATGGAAAGCCCCGGCGCTTTACCCGGGGTTTTTCATTATAAATAGGACCATAATTGATATTTCACAATAAAATAAACAGCGGCACCAATAATCAGCAAGGGAAGAAAAATACTACTTAGATATTTAGTGATGTCGATTACAGTATCCCTGGGGGAGATGCCATCATCTTTGTCATGGATGTTTTTCAGTAGATTGCGCTGTATTTTCTCATAAGAGCGGTTAAATTTACGCAGCTTTTTATCACTTCGCTCTAATTTAAGCCGAGATAACCGTTCCTGAGTACATTTATAACAATTACAGTAAGGCGGGTGTTTATCATGAGTATAATCTCGATCTGATACAGGCAAGGCTAATCCTTCCAGCCCCCGGATTTACCCCACACCACATTTGTTATTAATACCACAACAATAACTTAATATCAATATTACGTATAAAATAATATTGACAAATATTATAGACAGGTGTATATTCGTATTGGATATAAAATAAATGAGTAAATTAAAAGAAATCAGGGAAGCGAAAGGGCTAACTCAGGTAGAGTTAGCGGTAAAGTCAGGAGTAGCATCAATGACAATAAGCCGGATTGAAAGAGGAGCAGTAACAAAACCAGCTTATGCTACATTAAAAGTTCTGGCCGATGCGTTAGGTGTGAGCCCTGAGGACATCCGGAACGGATATTATGCTCAAAATTAAGGATTGCACTATTATGTCATCTATGATATTACATAACATATATAGTGCGAACCACTTCGTGCCTGCTTTAATATTACATAATATCACCACATAATAATGTTGACCCGGATAACATTCTGGTAATGGTTGTTACCAGTTCTTTCAGTCCCCACTTTTTCGCTGCTGAAATTAAAACTATAGACTCGGCATCAGCATTTTTATTCTGATAATATTGCACCAGATTATTAAAACCAGCTTCGTCCTGGGACTCCGGTAATAAGTCTACTTTGTTATAAACTGTTAAAATTGGCTTTTCGCTCAGATTAAGCTCCTTAAGCAAGCTTTTTACCGTTCCAGCCTGTTCTAACGTATTTTTATGCGTAATATCGATAACATGTAATAATAAGTCAGCCTCCTGTAACTCTTCGAACGTTGCCCGAAAGGCCAGTACCACCGCAGGAGGCAGTTTCTGAATAAATCCCACCGTATCTGTTACCAGCACTTCAAACCCTCCTGACAGCCTGATGCGCCTGGTGACCGGATCAAGAGTGGAAAACAGGCTGTTGCTTACCATAACTCCTGCGCCACTGAGGGCATTCAATAAGGTACTCTTACCGGCACTGGTATAGCCCACCAGAGAGACCACAGGGATGCCCGCTCTTTCTCTCTTCTGACGATAAAGCGTCCTGTGAGTCCTCACTTTTTCAATATCTTTTTCAATACGACTGATTCTCTGCCGTATTAGCCGTCGGTCGGTCTCTAACTGCGATTCTCCCGGACCACGTGTACCGACACCACCACCCAGCCTCTCCAGATGGCTCCATTGCCCCACAAGCCGGGGCAGTAAATACTGGTGTTGTGCCAGTTCCACCTGTAATTGTCCTTCACGAGTCTGCGCTCTCCGGGCAAAAATATCGAGAATAAGAGCCGTTCTATCTATTACTTTCACATGGGTAACCTGTTCCAGGTTCTTTTGCTGTAACGGAGACAGTTCATCATCAAAGATAATAACTTCGCTGCCGGTACTCTGTTGTAATGCCACTAAATCATCCAGTTTCCCCGTACCAATATAATATGGCGACGGTCTGGCCACTTTTTGCATAATCATACCCGCCACTTTCACTCCGGCAGATATGGCTAATTGCTGCAACTCCACCAGGGAATCTTCCAGAGACCATGATGACCTGTCATCCTTGAGACGTACTCCCACCAGTATCGCGTGCTCTAAATCATTCTCTTTAACAGTTTTCAATCGTGTATTAATAGATATCACCTCTTAAAATAAAAACATTATGTCAAATACGCTTCTCTGAATTAAGTAATCAAGACACCGACAAAAAATCCTGCACCAAACGTATGCATTCTTTTTCAAAACCATCACATTTTATGTCAAACCAGTGTATGCGCGGGTCGTTCAGATGGAACCAGGCATACTGGCGACGGGCAAAGTGATGTGTATCATATTTAATTTTTTGAACAGCTTCGGGTAAGCTGATTTCTCCCCTGAGATACATTGCGATATGCTTATATCCCAGTCCTGTCATTGCTGGAGAATCCAGACGGTAGCCTTTATCTAATAAAAAACGTGTTTCTTCAACCAGTCCCCGCTTAACCATTTCATCCACCCGTGCATCAATCCGCCGATATAAATCTTCTCTCGCTAAAGTTAACCCGATAATAAGATTATTAAAATCCGGCGCTGATTTACTGAGAAACCGGGAAAATGGCTGTCCTGTGGCATAATATACTTCCAGCGCCCGGATAATACGGCGCAGGTTATTCGGATTAATCCTGTTCGCACCTTCCGGGTCAACCCCGCACAATTCCGTATAAAGTACTGTCGCACCTTCTTTTTCCGCTCTTGCTTCCAGTTTATGTCTTGTTTTTATGTCAGGAGGAATGTGCGGGATATCCCATCCTTCAATAATAGACCAGATATAAAGACCCGTTCCTCCCGCAAGCAAAGGCACCTTCCCACGCATCTGAATATCCGCAATTACTGCGAGGGCAGCTTCCTTGTATTGCGCGAGAGTAAAATCACTATCCGGACGGACAAAATCAATCAGGTGATGAGGCACTAAAGCACGTTCTTCCGCAGAAGGCTTATCGACAGCGATATTAACATCACAATAAATCTGGCGGCTGTCAGCACCGATTATTTCGCCATTACAGGCCAGCGCTATTTCTAAAGAAAGCCTCGTTTTACCTGATGCTGTCGGTCCTACTACAGTGACCAGATTATTCATATTTATTTTTTAATTTCTGCAGTTTGTTGAGCAATACTGACAAATTCTGCTGCCTTGAGGCTCGCTCCCCCTACCAGAGAACCATCAATATCCGTCTGGCTGATAAATTCCTTAATATTACTGCCGGTGACACTACCACCATAGAGGATACTGATAAGATTAGCAACATGACCACCATATAATTTTACTATCAGGTTACGTATAATGCCGCTAACCTCGTTTGCCTGCTCTCCAGTAGCCGCCTTCCCCGTACCTATAGCCCATATCGGTTCGTAAGCAACAATTAATTTTCCGATATAATTAACATCACGCAGGGCCGCAGTTACCTGTCTCTTAATAACACTTTCCATTTGCCCTTTTTCTCTCTGCTCCAGATTCTCACCAACACAGAGAATTGGTATCAATCCGGCATTTAAAGCTGCTTTTATCTTCTTATTAACCATCTCATCGGTATCTCCGAAATATTGTCTTCTCTCAGAGTGGCCGATAATGACATATTCACACAGACCTTTAAGCATAAGCGGCGCTATCTCTCCAGTAAAAGCGCCCTTCTCTTCAAAATACATGTTCTGCGCCCCCAGTTTCAGTGACGACCGGTCAACCAGTTTTCTGATTTCGGCTATGGAAATAAAAGGAGGGCATAATATTTTCTCCACACCTTGAACCCGATCCAGGTCATTCTGCATGGTCCTGACCAGTTCAACCCCACTCTCCAGAGTGGTATTCATTTTCCAGTTTCCGGCAACTACAGGTACAGGCATTTCTCCTCCTCAAGCACCAAATTTGGTAAATTTTCCGGCATGAGCCATCATTAATAAAATCAATTCACGGGCAGGAAATCTTCCCAGACTGCCCCCGGAACAAGTTCTCTCGGCAAAATGAGCGATATTATCCGGACGGCACGAGGGTGAATATAATAAAACAGGCACCGGATGCCAGCTATGCCCTTTCAATACTGCCGGGGTAGAATGGTCACCAGTAATAACAATAACTTCCGGATTTAAAGCAGTCAGGCGGGGCAATAAGAAATCGACCTCCTCAATCGCCTTCACTTTACGCTCAAAATCACCATCCTCACCCGCACTATCCGTCTTTTTTATATGAACAAAGAAAAAGTCATGGTTGGCATAATTGCTTTCTAATATAGCCAGTTCTTCCTCTATGGAACCACCTGTATTCAAGACGTTCATACCCACCAGCTTGGCCAATCCCCGATACATCGGATAGGAAGCGATAGCAGCCGGGGTCAGTTGATACAACTCCTTCATTGTAGCAATTTCAGGAAACTGGGAAAATCCTCGCAATAACACCATATTGGCCGGACGATGATTCGCCAGAAGTTTCCGGGCAGCGCTAACAAATTCATTTATCATATCGGCGGTAACTCGGGCTTGCGGCAACAAAGATTCCGCCTTTCTCACTGGAACTCCGGTTAACTGCGGGTCAGTTTCACTCACTGCGGGAGATAATCCCGTACCGCGCAGTATCAGGACAAAGCGGTGCTCTTTCACCGGCTGCACGATAACCTGTACCCCTTTTATTTTAATACCGCTGAGCAGATTACTCAGTTCAATACACTTTTCCGTAGAGATACGTCCTGCTCTACGGTCAATCACATTACCTTTTTCATCGATAGTACAAAAATTACCACGCGCCGCAACATCCGTCTTGTGGAGATCAAAATCAATTCCCAGCGCCTCCAGGACTCCTCGGCCGATAATATGAGTGGTGGGATCATAACCAAACAATCCCAGGTGTCCGGGAGCGCTCCCGGGAGTAATTCCGGGAGATACGGGATCCACCAGACCACAGGTGCTCATCCGTACCAGTTTATCTAGATTAGGTGTCTTTGCCGTCTCCAATTCTGTTTTACCCGTTTCGGGATGCGGCAGACCTCCTAAACCATCCAGCACTAGTAGTACGATTCTGGTCGGTGTTTTTCGGGAAACTTCTTTTATCTGCTCCGCTGTAATCATTTTATTATTTGTCCTGTAAAGCAGCTACTCCGGGCAGGACTTCTCCTTCCAGAAATCTTAGAGAGGCTCCGCCACCTGTCGAGACATGATTCATTTTATCTGCCAGACCAAATGCCTGCACGGCCTCGCCGGTAGAACCACCGCAAATAATAGTAGTGGCTTCAATATTAGCCATGACATTGGCAATAGACTTTGTCCCGTTACTGAATTCAGGAATCTCAAATACTCCCATGGGACCATTCCATACTGCTGTTTTACACTTTTTTATTTCCGCAGAGAATATTTCTATTGTCCGCGGGCCGATATCCGCTATCTTCCAGCCCTCTTCCACTTTCTCCAGAGGGACGATTTTAGTAGTAGCATTCTCCGCAATATTATCCGTAATAACCGCGTCTACCGCAAGAACCATCCTCGCCCCATTATGTTTCGCTTTATCCAGCAGACGGCGTGCCGTTTTCACTTCCTCTTCTTCGGTATCCGCTGCCCCCTCTTCCTGTGCCCGGAGGAAAGTGGACATCATACCCCCACCCACCAGCAGAACATCTACCTTATCCATAATATGGTCCAATAATTTAATCTTGTCCGTTACCTTGGCTCCTCCCACCACGGCAAGAAGCGGGCGAACGGGATTATCGAGAGCCTTACCGAGCATATCCAGCTCTTTTTGCATCAAGAATCCCGCAACCGCCGGCAGATAGCTCGTGATACCGACATTGGACGCATGGGCACGGTGTGCTAGGCCGAAAGCATCGTTCACCACAATATCACCCAGTCGTGACAGCGCCCGGGCAAATTCCGGGTCGTTTTTCTCTTCCTCAGAATGAAAACGCAAATTCTCCAGAAGGATAATTTCTCCTTCCCTCAACTCGTTAACAGCGCTCTCCACCCGGGGACCAATACAATCATCCAGTGTTTTTACCGGCCTTTTGATTAATTCCGAAAGTCTTTTCCCTACCGGAGCCAACTTTAATTCATTAACCACTTTCCCGTCCGGACGTCCCAGATGAGAACTGAGAATGATTCTGGCATTATTCTTAATTAAATACTCGATAGTGGGCAATTCCGCCCGGATACGCGTGTCGTCAGTAATAGCATTGGTTTTACGGTCCAGGGGGACGTTAAAATCCACCCTCATGAATACTCTTTTTCCTTTTACAGCAACATCACGTATGGTTTTTTTGTTCACTGGCATCTCCTCCGGAAAATATTTTTAAAATATTATTATTGAAACTATTTGTTTCAACCCACCTGACCTATTAAATATTATACCCCGCGCCCTGTCTGTGCAATCCCTAAGTATGATTATCACAAGACATCCTGTGGTGAACATTCCCCTATCAGGAAATACGAGAAAATGATAATTTCTCAAGTAATAACATTATGTCAATTTAAATACCCCTCTTAAAATCAACAGTATATTTAAAGATTTGATTTTTCAATTCTAGTTTTAACATTTGAGCTTTTCCTTTAGATTTAACAATAGCGAGAATCCAGAGTAGGCATACTACCCTTTATTACGAATTTCTTATCAGCTACAGGTTAAATTCCTCCAACTGCGCTCTATCTCATTCCGGCATTTTGGGTAAAACAGGCACAATTCTTTGATATAGTATTCAAAAGATAATATAATACATCTAGTATTTATGGTTTGAGATATTTGATATTATTTATTAAATACAATGTGCGTATGGAGGTATAGTTTTAATGAAATGCCCGAATTGTGGAGCCGAATTGAGGCTGGAGCTCATTCTGGAAGCAAACGGTGCTCTCTCCAAAACAAGTGCTAAAGGTCATGAAATCGTTTTCCGGATGAAGGGAATGCCTTATACCCTCTCTGACGATGATATCGTAGAAGCAGCGAAAAATTTAAACTGGCCGGAAACAATCAGAGACTATTACGTTGAACTGAAAGATAGAAAAGGAATAATTAAAGAATATCCCATCAAGCAGGTAGTGCGAGAGGCACTACGGACAGTACGCAAGAATGTAATATCGGAAGACTACTTTACTTCACAGCGGGCAAAACAAATTCTGACCAAACTACAGTTCACGGTAAAAACCAAGACATAAAAAATTATTATACCTGGTTGAATTCCTTCTTCAATAATTAAAACATACTTCCGCCATCAGCTCTTTAAAGGCTGAAGAGGATATTTTTTAGCCTACAATATTTATTAGGATCAACAGTACCATAGATATGACACAGAGATATTTACAGAGTTTAAACATGGATGATGTGACTAAATTCCCATTTATCCACTCTTGTTCATTAGTCGTACTCTCAATCCTACTTCTATATTAATAATGTTAATCAGCACACACAGCTGATTTAATTTTATTTATAAATACCCATAAATTAATGAGTACCACATTTTACTGGACCTTTATTCCAAGCATCTTATTAAAGGCTTTTCTATGAACCATTCGCTTGCCATATTTAGGATTATTTGTTTCAATAACAAAACTACTAGCACCTTTCCGCTTAACTTTTATTTTACACTTATCAATATCAATCAAACCTGAGTAACCAATTAAATCCAAAGTGATCTAGGCCAATATCAAGTAAACAAGGCGGACGCTCTTTCATCTCTAAAACATATGATGTGCTTCCAAGTGGTTCTCTTTCTTTTAAATCTTTGGGAATTTCTATACGGAATTTATCAATCTCGCCAAAATCCTCAGATATCACTCTTAAATCCCACCAAGAACCAAGAGGAATTAACGGCATCGGGTCTGCAATAGCAGCACAGATATCTCCAACAACTTTCATGTGATTCAAAGGTTTCCAATTTGGATGACTAATGTTCAGTTCTGGATATGCATCTCTCCTTATACTTTCGCAAATCACAGCAACTCTCAGAGGCATACCTCTTGACAGATTAATACCAAGACTGAAACCGCTAGGTGTATAGCCAACGATATTCTTTGAATACTCGTTTAACACCTCATCTATTGTAGATTTTGTTCGTACCCCAAATAATCCACTTGAACGGAAGTAACAAAACGGTTTATAAGCACGAGAATCATAGGGTATTTTACCTGTACTCATGCAATATACTCTCGGTATGATTGTATTAAGCCACATATTATTTCTTATTTCTACACAATGTATTAAGAGAAATCCATCACTACAAAAATTAGTAAAAGTTACTAACCGCACGGTTAACAAAGGTTTTCTAAGTACTTTCCTGATAGCTTTTTCAACATGAAAAGTAAAGTTTGGATTACTAGCAATTAATGTAGCAATAATCCCGCTTATGATTCCAGCGAGTATACCGATAAAAAAACCTGACCCAAATGCCATCAGGCATACCTCCTATTAGCAGGTTATATGGTACGATATATTGCATTGTATTCTTGGCAAGGTGATTTCTCAAGATTATAAATTTTGCTAAAGCTAATAAAGATATTAATCACTAATAGAACTTGCCATACTGTACCCATTTAAAGTTGTGTCCACAAGTATGATTCACAATTAGCTATTTTAAAGCTAAATAGTTAACTTGTTAATAATTAAGGAAACTCTGAAAAAGTCTCCGGATATGAGATAATACTGATATCAAATATCGTATGGAGCAGAAGATGAAATCACTATCCTTCGCCGGTCTTGCCTATGAACAGAAGAAAAAAACCCGTCGGGAGCAATTTCTTGGAGAGATGGATAAAGTCATTCCCTGGGAAAGCATGGTGAAACTCATCAAACCGCATTATCCGAAGGCTGGTAATGGACGCAAGCCGATGCCGCTTGAGATGATGCTGAGGATATACTTCCTGCAACAGTGGTATGGACTCTCGGATCCGGCGATGGAGGACTCACTCTACGACATCGAATCAATGAGACGGTTTGCCGGTATAGATCTTCATACGGATGACGTACCTGATGAAACAACCATCTTGAACTTCCGGCATCTGCTGGAGAAGCATAAACTGACGGAAAAGCTGTTTGCCCAGACGCGGAGGTACCTTATCGACAAAGGACTGATGATGGTACGGGAAGGGACGATAGTCGATGCAACGATACTGAATGCGCCGTCGTCAACAAAAAACAGTGAGCAAAAGAGAGACCCGGAGATGAAGCAGACGAAGAAAGGGAACCAGTGGTATTTCGGGATGAAGGCACATGTGGGAACAGACACAGGTAAAGGACTGGTACACAGTGTCGTCGTGACCAATGATGCTGTCCATGATGCGAAGGTAATGGGTGAATTGTTACATGGAGAAGAAAAGGCCGTGTATGGAGATAAAGCCTATGCCGGAGAAGACAGGCAGAAAGAATGTGAATCCAGAGGAATCGGATGGTGTGTCAAGAGGAAAGCATACCGGGGCAGAGAGTTAACCGAAGAAGACAAAGAGAATAATCACCGGCATGGGAAGATACGGGCAAAGGGAGAGCATGCATTTCAGGTGGTAAAACATCTGTGGAAATATCGGAAGGTACGATACAAAGGCTTCTACAAGAATGCGATACAGGTCTTTAGTTTGTTTATGCTGGCGAACCGGTACATGGTACGTCGGGAAATACCGATGATTAAGGGGTAAGTATGCCTCAATGGGGAAGAAAACCTCAAATAGGGCTAAAAGATGGGCAACAAGAGTGTAAAAATGCGATAAAAACCACAAAAACGCCGTTTATAAATTGATTTGAAAGAACATAGTCTTCAAATATCCATTATCAATAGCTTATTCAGAGGTTTCTTAAATAAAGAGGTATACTATAGAGAAAATTTGGAGCGGGAGACGGGATTCGAACCCGCGACCACCTACTTGGAAGGCAGGAGCTCTGCCAACTGAGCTACTCCCGCTAATAAGCATCTTTCAGTTATGCTGGTCGGGGTGGGCGGACTTGAACCGCCGACCTCATGGTCCCAAACCATGCGCGCTAAACCGACTGCGCTACACCCCGCCATAAGGCGCAATACATTGTGCCACGATATAACGATTTTTACAAGAGAATTGAGTGAAGGAATAGTAAAAGGGTAGGTTATGCCACGCCCTTTCTATTACTAAGAAGAGGTAACCTTCAAGTTATTTTAACCTTCAAGAGTGTTTGCCCATTCCTGCATCATTTTTTTAATGCGTTCCGCGAGTTTAGGGTTATTGCGTAACCTGTCAATAAAAACGGGGCATGCTTCCAAAAGAGCGTTTTGTGCCGCCATAGCCATATTAGATAGTAATTGTCCCATTCCCTGCGATGAAAGGTCGGCAGAAGCGCCTGGTATTGTATTACCCAATTGCTGACGCAAATCTGCTTCACTTACACGCAAGGGAACGACGCAATTTTTGTACCAGGGACAGGATTTGCACTGTACCAGTGCCTGCGCTTCATTTAAAATATCATCCACGATTATTTCTCATTCTTACCAATTAGTATGGTAACACTTTTTAGACAACTCTCATATCGTCGCACATCATTTTTCTCTTCAACTCAATAAAGTTGCTATTTACTCTTTTTTCGATTTCTTTAATGGTATCATCGGAAAGATGGCGGAATCTCCCCTGTAGCTTCAGGTAATCTTTAACCGGGTCAAGCTTAGAGGGTTCATGATTTATCTTGTAAACACCATTTTCGACCTCATATAACGGGAATATACCCGTTTTGACTGCCAGACGTCCCAGCTCAATAGCAAGTTCCGGAGCACTACGCCATCCTGTAGGACAGACAGAAAAAACATGTAAATAAGACGGCCCTTTCATTGTAGTCGCTTTTTTTACTTTATTAATCAGGTCAAAGGGATAGGAAGGACTGGCAGTAGCGACATAAGGGATATTGTGAGCAATAGCGATGGAGGGCAAATCCTTTTTCCAGGTAAGTTGACCGATACTCTTTTTACCGGCAGGTGAAGTTGTAGTAGAAGCACCAAAGGGAGTTGTACTGGATCTTTGAATACCGGTATTCATATAGGCTTCGTTGTCAAAACAGATATAGACAAAGCGATGTCCTCTTTCCAGAGCACCGGATAATGCTTGCATACCGATATCTGCCGTACCGCCGTCTCCCGCCATAGCCGCAACGATGGTATTTTCGTTACTATATCTCCCTTTTTTACGCAGGACTTTTAATCCACATTCTATTCCCGATGCTACGGCAGCGGTGTTTTCAAAAAGTGTATGAATCCAGGGAACCCCCCAGGCAGTGTTAGGGAGCTGCGAGGAAACGACCTCCATACAGCCCGTAGCATTGGCAATGATAACGTTTGGTCCGAGAGCCTTACAGACAAGTCTTACGGCCAGTGCTTCACCGCAACCAACACACCCGCGATGACCGGAAACGAAGTATTCTTCCGGGGGAACTTTACTGAAAATTTTCGGTTGTTTCTGTAATTTTTGTTCCACTTATTCTTTTACCCCAATCATTTCTACTTCATTTTTTGTACCGTGTTGTATAATTTCCTTGCCTCGTTTTGTCATATATTCAAAATCGCCTGGTGTCATATCCCGACCGCCCAATCCGCCAATGAAACCGATAATACTCGGTTTCTTCTGAGAATCATAGAAAGCGGCTTTTATCTCGGAACAAACCGGTCCTCCCGGCCCTCCGAGGGAAATGCAGCGGTCAAGAACAAATAAATTATCTGCATTTTCTGTTGTCTGCTTTAATTCTGCGAATGGGAAGGGCCGCCATAATCTTAAGTGAATAAGTCCAACCTTTTCTCCTTTTGTACGCATGTTATCAATAGCAACCATGGCTGTTTCACTGTAACTACCCATGGTCAGGAGCAATGTTTTAGCATCTTCGGTTCGATATGTTTCTACCGGATTATAATGACGTCCGAAACGTTTTCCGAATTCATCCCATACTGACACGATAACTTTTTTACTGGAACGCAATGCCTCATCGGCAATCTTCTTTGTCTCTGTATAGATAAACGGAGGAGCAAATGCTCCCATAGTTACCGGCTTGTCGGGGCGTAGCGCGAAGGGATGCTTTAACGGTGGGATAAATTTGTCGACATCACTCTTTTCAATAAGGGTGATGGGTTCTACAACATGAGTGAGATGAAATCCATCGAGGCTTAGCATTGTTGGTAACATTACAGTTGGGTCTTCAGCAATACGGAAGGCACATAATGTTAAATCAAACGCTTCCTGGCCGTTCTCTACAAAGAATTGAATCCAGCCGCAATCACGTGTAGCCATTACATCAGAGTGATCACCCCAGATATTTAACGGACCGGATAATGCACGGTTAGCTACAGTCATAACAATAGGAAATCGTAGAGCTGAGGCAACATAGAGCACTTCATGCATAAGTTCCAGACCCTGTCCGGCAGTAGCAGTAAAAGTGCGTGCACCAACTGCTGCCGATCCCAAACAGGCACTCATGGCGGAGTGTTCAGATTCAACAGTAATAAATTCTGCATCCATTTCTCCGTTAGCGACCATGTCAGCAATATGCTCAACAATATGTGTTTGGGGAGTAATGGGATAAGCAGCAATAACATCGGTGTTCGCCAATTTGGCTGCCTCGCCTAATGCAATGGAAACTTCCATTCCAATCTTTTGCGCCATTTTTATTCCTCCTCCTCTTCTATCATAGTAATTGCTTCCTGAGGACATTCATGGGCGCATATACCACAACCCTTACAATATTCGTAATTGGATAAAAAGTAACCTTTATTGTTAACGCGTATGCATCCTTCCGGACAATATATATAACAAAGGCCACATTTATTGCATTTTTCACGGTCTGTTACTGGTCTTTTTGATTTCCAGCTTCCAGTTTTATATTGACGCGCATTTCCTGGTTCTGTTACCACACATCCCAGATTTAAATCTTTCAATGTTAGTGAATCTTCTGATTTTGCCAATTTATTTCTCCTCTATCAGGGATTCTTGATAAGCTCGCTTACATGCAATTAAATTACGTTCTGCTGCCACACCAAAACGATTTTTTAAAGGTGCTTCAAGAGATTCGAGTTTAATTATTCCAGTTGCTTTAACCAGTAATCCCAGTATTGTGGTATTAACAATATTAAGTTTAATGGTTGCTAGAGCAATTGAAGTTGCGTTAACAACACCAACCCTGTTTGTAATTTCATATTGTGATTTTATGTCGTTAATAGATTTTTTGGTATTTAATAACACAATACTGTCTTCTTTAAGTCCAGCTTTAACATCAACATAATCGAGAAGTCGCGGGTCAAGTACAAGGACAATATCCGGATTTTCTACAGCAGATCTTATTCTGATCTGTTTATCACTGATGCGGTTAAAGGCCAGGACAGGAGCGCCTCTTCTTTCAGGTCCAAAACTGGGGAAAGCCTGAGCAAATTTACCTTCTCCAATCGCAGCATGAGCAACCAATTCTGCCGATGTTACTGCTCCCTGTCCACCTCTACCATGCCACCGAATTTCAACAGTACCCTCTGTTTTTTCAGGTATCACAATTTTTCTCCCATTTTAGTAATTTTAGCATCTAATGCCCCTGGAGCGACTCGAACGCTCGCAACCAGCTCCGGAGGCTGGT
The DNA here is from genome assembly GCA_002347295.1 of Dehalococcoidia bacterium UBA2247. GTDB lineage: Bacteria > Chloroflexota > Dehalococcoidia > UBA2247 > UBA2247 > UBA2247. The sequence goes on from DDXZ01000005.1 coordinate 50,466, forward strand.
GCTCTATCCAACTGAGCTACAGGGGCAAGTCACTAATATAATCTTTTAATGTACTATATTTGCAGCATAAATCACATATATAGTCTTATAGAAATCTGCAGGATATATTTCTAGATATACTACTAATATAATTGGAAACAGTTGACTAATGCAACAAATCGGTTCGGTTACATCAAGAAGAAAATAATTCCGGGAAGCTGGACAGATTTATTTTGTTGTTTAGAGAAGTGCCCGGTGAGAAAACATATTGTATGGTAGTTTTTAATTTATTTCTTAAAAGAGCAATTTGTGGTTTGTAGAGGATCACGCGCTCTTGCCGGTGTGTGAGGGGCATTTCCAAAATGGCAGAAATAACCTTTTCTGTTACTTTATGGTGTGAAATTACGGTAGTTTCATCACCATTAGACTGTAACTCAATTAGTATCGGTAAAAGTAGGTCGTTCTGTTCATCAGGTGTTATTAATTCGGCAAGATAGTGTAATTCCTTTCTTTTAAAGAGATGAACGGAATCGTCACTACAAACGACATGAGGATATTCTTCACACAGCAAGTCTGCCAGGGATTTCTGTTTCCGTGGCAGATGAGCATTCATAACTCTCATCTCATCCTTGAGATATTGTTGTAATACTTTCTCGTATAGTCCGTCCAGCACTTATTTCTTCTTCTCGAGTAATGCTTTAACACGCTTCATGCGCCCCTTCTCTTCACGGTCTCTTTCTTCAAATTTCATATAGAGAAACTTGATTGTCACTTTGAGGGAGGGCATAATAATGTATTCAAGCGCGTTTGTTACTCTTTTTGATTTCTTAATTTCCAGACCAAGAGACTCCAGGTTACTCTGAGCTTCAGCAACTTCAACAATATATTCCAGACACTTTCGAGCTGCTTCTGCTTCCCAGTCTATCAGCGATGAGGTATCAGCAATACTATAGGTAATCTTTGGCCCTTCCTCTTGCAGTTCGAAAGAAGGCATCCTCACCCCCGCTACGTTACGAACTCCCGTAGCAATTTTTATGTCTTTTTCTGAGGCGACAAATTCCTTTTCCAATACCATATTACCATGATAACCGGAGGCGATAGATACTACTTTATAAAAGTTAGGAAACTCGTCAACCAATTTTTCACGAGCAGCTACAGTCTCGCGTGCTGTTTGCAGAAATTCCATTGTAATGATGGCCAACCTATCTTTGACAATCTTATGCACCCGTGTTGTCAGAGTGAGTCTTCTCTTGAGACGTATAAATTCAATTTTAGTAGGTCGTACTTTTATTAATTTATCTGCCATCTATTTTCTTCTTACTTCAGACTTTTTTCTCATCTTTATATTTGGGAAGGTATTTCTTGATATATTCCTCACGAATAAGTTTAAGGTCTTCTTCCGGCAGGTCTGCAAAAAGCTTCCAACCGATATCAAGGGTTTCTTCTACTGTTCTTCTCTCGTCTTCACCTTGTAACAGAAATTCTGACTCAAAGCGATCAGCAGCACTAAGATAAATCTTGTCCCGGTCACTTAATGCTTCAGCACCGATAATGGTAGAGATCTCACGCAGGTAGCTGCCTTCAGCATATGCGGCGTATAATTGCATAAAGACATTATTATGGTCTTCTCTGGTCTTATTTTCTCCGATACCTTCCTTCATCATTCGTGATAGAGATAAGAAGACATCAATAGGAGGATAGATACCTTTCCTCTGCAACTCACGGGAAACAACAATCTGGCCTTCAGTAATATAACCTGTCAAATCAGGAATAGGATGGGTAATATCATCATCAGGCATGGTCAGGATAGGCATGATGGTCACAGAACCTTCGCGGCCACTAATTCTTCCTGCCCTCTCATAAATTCCAGCAAGGTCAGTATACATATAACCGGGGTAACCACGCCGACTGGGAATCTCATCACGCATGGCAGAAAGTTCACGTAAAGCTTCACAATAATTGGTCATGTCAGTAAGGATAACCAGAGTATGCATACCGTGGTTCCATGCGAGATATTCTGCGGCTGTTAATGCCAGTTTTGGTGTTGAGATACGTTCAATAACCGGGTCGGAAGCAGTATTGATGAAAGCGACTGCTCTTGCCATAGCACCGGTTTCACCGAGGTTTTTGATAAAGAAGTCCGCGTCATTATAGCTTACACCGATAGCACCAAATACAATAACGAATTTTTCTGAAGCACCGCGTACAGCAGCCTGTTTTAATATCTGGGCTGTAATTTGATTGTGCGGTAAACCGGAGCCGCTGAAAATAGGTAATTTCTGTCCGCGTACGAGAGCATTCAGTCCATCAATAGAAGATATACCTGTTTCGATAAACTCGGCAGGAGGCATACGTGCTGCAGGGTTTATCGGCTCACCATTTACATTGAGGTAGTCTTCTGCGACTACTTCAGGGCCGCCGTCGATAGGTTTTCCCATACCATTAAATATACGGCCGAGAATATCGATAGAAACGGGTAATTTCAGTGTCTCGCCTTTGTATCTAACACTGCAACCAGCGAGGTCAACTTCACTAACACCACCAAATACCTGTACGACGATGGCATCTTTACTAACATCGATTGCCTGACCCTGTCGAATCTCACCGTTGGTAAGTTTTACATCAACGATTTCACCATATTGCACGCCAGGAATACCTTTGGCAATAAGCAAAGACCCTTTTGCTTGATTGATTGCTTTACCTTCTTTTACGTAGAGCGGAGAGCTCATCTAACCCCTCCTTTTTGTGGAATTAAACCTGTTTCCATATCATTTGTTAATTCTTTTACACGTTGTTCGAAGTCTTCATTTGGAATATCCTTCATTCGGGATATCCTGGGTACTATTGGCGATTGTCTCAATTCATTAATTGTTCCGCCAGATTCGATAAGCTGCTGTGCCAGAGTATTGAATCGCATAATCGTCTTGACCATAAGCTGCGCTCTTTGCGGGGTGGTATAAGTGTCAACAGGATGATACGCACTCTGCATAAGGAAATCCTCCCGCAGCATTCTGGCTACCATTAATGTTAGCTTATCTCTCTCTGGTAGGGCTTCAGGACCCACCAGACGAACAATTTCTTCCAATTCCGCTTCCAACTGAAGTATGCGTAAGGCGGATGCTCTTATCTCTGCCCAATCGGGGGCTATCTTGCTCCACCATTCCTTAACAGAATCCACATAAAGGCTGTAACTCTGTAACCAGCTAATTGCCGGGAAATGTCTCTTGTTAGCCAGTGAAGTATCAAGCGCATAAAGAGCATCAACAATACGGAGCGTATTCTGTGTAACTGGTTCGCTGAAGTCAGCACCCGGGGGACTTACTGCGCCTACAATAGTTACAGATCCCATTCGATCGGGAGAACCGATGCATTCAACCTGCCCCGCTCTCTCATAGAAAGAAGAAAGACGGGAACCCATGTAGGCCGGGAAGCCCTCTTCACCTGGCATTTCCTCCAGACGACCACCAATCTCTCTCATAGCCTCGGCCCATCTTGAGGTAGAGTCAGCAACGAGGAGAACATCGTAGCCCATATCACGGAAGTATTCCGCTAGCGTGATACCAACGAAGATGCTGGCCTCGCGGGCAACCACCGGCATATTAGAAGTGTTCGCCAGGAAGACTTCTTTTTCTGCCAGTAATCTACCACTGTTGGGGTCCTTTAACTCTTTAAAGCTGTAAAGAACGTCTGCCATTTCATTACCACGTTCTCCACATCCCACATAAATATTAATCTGTGTTTGTGACCATCTCACAAGCTGTTGCTGCGTCACTGTCTTACCGGTACCAAAACCTCCCGGAATAGCAGCTTTACCACCCAGCGCGAGGGGAAACATGTAATCAAGGATTCTCATACCGGTAACGAGCAAACGGGTTGTCGGCAGTCTCTTTTTGTATGGCCGAGGCTTCTTGATGGGCCATTTCTGCATCATAATAATTTCTTTGGTCTCTCCATCCTGTTCGACCAATGCCACTGGCTCCACAACAGTAAATTGCCCCTCGGATATTTTCTTTATAGTACCGCTGATACCTTGTGGAATCATGATTTTATGTACTATCAATCCGGTTTCAGGAACAGTACCAATAATAGTGCCTTCGGATACTTTATCACCTACTTTTACTGTTGGGGTAAATTGCCATTTTTTATCACGTGGTAGCGCAAATGATTTTACGCCACGTCTTAAAAATACATCACCATTTGCCATAAGAGCAGTGAGTGATTTCTGCAGACCATCATAAATAGCTCCCACGATACCAGGGCCTAACTCGGCAGTTAAAATACTACCGGTTCCCCTGACTTCCTCCCCGGCTTGCAGCCCGAGGGTATCCTCGTGTGCCTGAATTACGGCGCGATCACTATCAAGACTGATAATCTCGCCCACTAAACCCTCGCTGCCTATTTCAACAACCTCGTTGACCTGGGAACCTCTCATTCCTTCTGCTACAATGACCGGTCCCGTAATACGCCAAATTTTTCCCACGGCTATATAACCCCCTTAACCACTGTAAAGTTAAATCTGTAAATCAAAACCGATGAAATCTCTGATATAACCTTTATAATAAGCTCTGACATCTTTATATTTCGCCCCAAATTTTGAGGGCACGGAAACGATGACGGGAGTAACCTTCTTTTCATCCCTGAGCTTTTTCACCATATCAGAAATATACTCGGCATAGTCTTCTAATATAACAATAACACCAATTTCAGGATCGCTTATTAAAGCACTTACTTCGTTTCTAATCTCATCACGAGCTGTATCGAGATTACTTATAATATGATAGCGATTTATACCTGCCATTCTCAACCCATTAACCAGGTCCTGGTCTCCAATAATAGCAATAGATAAAAAGGATGCTACTTTCATGATGCAACCACCATAAAATTCCTGATATCAGCCATTGGTGTTTTATCGAGAATCCCTTTCAATACTAAACGCATGTTTCGTACTTCAATTTCTTTGAGTATTAAATACCAGAGTACTATCAGGGGAGACATGATTTTAAGTGATAGATTGTCTTTAAGCATTCTAAAACGATACTTTTCTATAATCTCATCAATTACTGTGATACTTTTATTACGTTCATAACCAGATACAATCTCGCGTGCGATCTCACTGTAAGAGGTGTTGGACAACCTCGCAGGAAGATCAACTAATTTTAATGACAGTAACTCTCTTATATAATCAATCTTCAGAGTGCCTCCGGAGATGATGGAACCTTCTACTTCTGCACCGATACCGCCTGCTATTACAGAGCGGAATACTTTTTGAAGATTAGTAAGATCTATAATTAAACCAATAGACTTAACAAATGTCTTACTTTCTCTAAGTTTATTTACGGTGTCTAACAACCGGCTATAATATAGACTATCTAACTTCGATTCTACGACAAATCTTGTTTGTCCACTAAGGACGTTGCTTTCATTATCTCTTAAAACTTGAGCGTATTTTTTCAAGCCGGATTCTTCAAGAACTGATATAACATTATCCAGATCTTCTGCTGCTGAAAGGTGACCAAGAGCATCATTATTCTGAAGAATACCGAGTGGAATTAATTGTACTACTTGTTTGCCTGTTATACGCCAGAGGGTAGACTTGATATTTAACACGTCGAATTTCTCAACATATACACCGAGTAATTTACGTACATCGTTTGGCGCGAAACGCAGCCACTGCAAGGTTCCAAGACACTTGTTATAATATGACCATAGGTATTCTTCGGCACTACTAAAAGAATTGATGCTACTATTTTCAAGATAATCTCCGATATCAGTACCATTAATGGCAGATAATATCTCAGGAACAGTGGAAGCATGTAATATCGAGTCCATATGACTGGCGGATACCATTCTTGCCTGTTCACCTTCAAGATATCCGGATATAAAACTTTGCTTGATACTGGGCAAATTGCCTCCTTTTAATTAGGGAAGAGCTCTTTACTTATTTCGGGTATTACTCTGGGAAGTATCATATCGAGCCTGGTATCAAAGGTATTATCTATTCTCAGACTGCCATCGATACTCTCAATTACAACTCCTCCATTACAATTAATTGTTTCAACTGCTTTTACTTTAGAGCCAAGTTCTTTATTTTTATTGAGAATGCCCTTAACCATGGCTACATCTTTTTTAGAAAGATAAATTTTAACTTCACTAACACCAAGTCCGCTAATTGACTCTTTGATAAGATTAATCATATTTGCTTCATTAGAAACAAAAGATAGCTCTTTCTTTACCTTGGCAATAACATTGGAAAGTACATTTGATTTGGCACTTAATAATTCCTGGCGCTCTCCAATGGAGGCTTGTGCCGATATTCTTGCTGCTTCTGCTTCTGCTCCTGCAATTAATCTGCGCCGTTCATTAGCAAATCTTATTTCCCTGTTTTTCTTAGCTGTCTCTATTTCAGCTTTGCCTTTTTCTTCGGCCTCTTCAATTATCTGACGTGCTTCTTCTTTGACTTTGTCAAGAATCGCAGCACTTATTTTATCCATTTCCTCCATATAGTTCTCCTACATGAGCCCTAACAGACTGAAGGTCATAATACAGAATACCAGGCCTAATACACCAATAAGTTCAACGTATACTGCGAGTAGCATGGTACTGGTAAAAATCTGTCCTTTGGTCTTGGGTAATAGACTGATACCAGAAGCACACACCGTACCCTGATAAATTGAAGAGAACAATTCGGCACAAGCGGATATAATACAAATACCTAATACAGCAATTCCTTTTGAACCATCGGCTGGTAAATTGGGAATAACTGAAGTAATAACAAGAATAGTGACAATAAGAGCATAGAAAGTTTGTGTCATTGGTAATGCCGCTAAGATAATAACATTTTTAAACTGTCCCGAGTCTTCTGAAAGGGTAGCTGTTCCTGCAGAAGCTCCTAACGCCATACCAATGGAAGAACCAACCATACCGCCGACCAGTGCTATTGCACCACCAATAGTCGCCCATGTTTCCGGACTCATATTAAAATCTTCCTCCTTAAATTTTCTCCGCTAAAAGTGCGGTTGCTTTACTTTTTAGTTTAAACGGGCTGTATGCTCGACCTGACCCGTCATAAAATTTCAGTAAAAATTCGATAAAACAAAGTCTCATCGAATGGATGAACCCACCAAGAACGCCCACAAATAGACTCAAGAAATGCCCGACTACCAATATTACTATCATTAGTATACCACCTATAATTACTCCCGCAGTGCCGGGAATCATATCAGAAAACAATCTTGCCATTAAGTTAAAACAAGAGGCAAGGTAATAAGAAGCAAGACCAACTCCTGCCAGTCTGGCGTAAGATACTATATCACCCAGAAGCCCGGTGATATCAAATAACCAGAGAATAGCGCCAAATCCCTTACTCTGAATAATTGTGGAAGTGACAATGAATACTACACCAACAATTATTCCTATCAGGGCAGAATCATAATTAAACCAAGAAAATGTCATCTTCATAATCATTTTAATAATGAGGGGAATACCAAATATCTGGATAATGAATAATCCGCACTTGTTTAGAATTATTCCGATAGACCTCTGTTTAATACCTTTAATGAGACCAAGGATGTGAGCAATATTAATATGAATCACACCGATACATATCGCAAGTAATATGAAATAGATTGCATTAGTAAAGATATTTTCAACAGCGGGAACAAGAGCCATAGACTTTATGCCAAAAAATAAGTAGATGTCACCAAGATAACTACCACTAAGAGCACCGGTTATTATGCTACCAATACCACAGATATAAAGTATATTCCGGAACATTTTAACGCCATCAGTATTAGGATTGTCCACAAATTTATTTATAGCAAATTTAGCTACTAAAACCAGAGCGATACCATAAATTACATCCGCGAACATGAGGGAATAGAAAAAAGCAAAAGAATAGGCAACAAGGGGTGTTGGATCCCACTCTCTGTATCCTGGCGTGCCAAACAACCCGACAATTACCTGGAAAGGTTTGACGCCTTTCATATTTGTCTGTTTGGTGGGAGGCACCTCATCTTTTGTTGGTTTCCTACTATCAATATAGACATTTTCAATAACATTTTTTATGCCTGAAAACACTACATCGGTACTTGCTTCAGGAATCCAACCCTCAATTAATGTCACATATTTAGCTTCCGTGGCTTTTTCCAATACGAGAAAACGCTCATGTTCTGCAATTAAACATCCTCGTGTGAGAACAAGTTTCTTCAAGTTCTCCTTGACTTTATCATGTAGAATGCCACGTAATTTACTTTCTTCAGCTTCTAAACTTTTAATTTTATTATTGGTAACATGGAGAAATTCTGCTATTGAGACATCTTCATTTGGTATATTTACGATTCTACCACCGCTATCGGTGACCAGTGTTTCAACATCTTTAATAGTTTCTGTATGGGTAACGAGATACAAAACAATCTCGTCTCCGACATAAGCAAGAGCATCTGTTAATACATATTGCTTTAATCTACCAGCAAGACCTTCATAGGTTTCGCCGGAAACAGCAAAAGTTCGCGAGGAGAGATGTCTTCCGGAAAAACTAAGGTCAAGTAAATTAAGATCGGCAATAGCAGAAATGGCGTCGAGATATTTCTTTATATCCGTGAGTTTCTTTATCTCTTCGCTAAGTGAAAGACTTTTCTTATGTAAATCGGAAAAACTATTATATAGCTCGTTAATCTCTTTTCCTAGCTCACTGAACGGTCGAGTGTACATTACTGTAATGTCATCATCAAGAGCTGCACTTTGAACTTCTTCCCGGGGGATATAGCTCAACATGTCATTGGTAAAAGTGAGAAGCTCCTCGCATAATTTTCGCCCCTGCTCTATAATGCCACGGTCTATCTGAGATAATTCTTCGCTCTTTTCAACATGAAGAGTTCCTATCTCATGAAGTGTTTTCAGGGCTTTTTCAACATGATCTTTTACTACTATTACCCTGATTTTAACCATGGGATCGGCATTGCTGACAATTAATGGTTTCACTTTGCACCTGTTCCTGTAACCATCTCGACTAACCGTTTAACAATACTATTTTCTTTGCCACCGATAGTATCTTTGATTCGGGATGCCTCTACCTTAGCGTTTTTAAGCTTCTGACTGGCTTCACTTTGAGCGGCTTTAATAATTTTTTCACGTTCTGATGCTACTTCACCAAGCTCCAGAGCTACACCAGTAATCCTGTTTGCCTCTTCTCTGGATTTTAATAAAATATCATTGGATTTAATCCTGGCCTCATCAAGTATCTTTTCAGCTTCATTTTCTATGGTTGCGACACTAACTGAAATTTTTTCTGTTCCTTTACTCTGTGTTAATGCCGCTTCTGTTTTGGTGTCTTCGCTTTTTGTAGCTTCCGTACCGCCAGTAGCTTTATCTACAGTCATTATTCACCTCATTCTGAGTAAATTATGAAAGACTAATGATAGCCATAAATGTATTTGCTGTCAAGCATTTTTTGTAAACGATATTTAACATAAATAACGATATTAATAAATATTTGTCAATTATATTTAAGAAAGTAAACATAATATTTTATTCAAAAATATTAAATAAGCTTGACGCAGTTACTGCGTGACTTTAGAATAGCGTCAAGTTACTGGAAGGAGAGGTGTCCGAGTGGTTCATGGTGCCGCTCTCGAAAAGCGGTCCCCAATTATATTGGGGCGTGGGTTCGAATCCCACCCTCTCCGCCATAAATAGATAGATTTATTAAGGATAACAACTATAATAAATTTAATGATAAAAGATTATTGACTAAAGTAATAAGACAGTTTAACCTATAGTTTTCTACCATTTAGACATTGCGGAGAGGTGCTGGAGTGGTCTAACAGGCACGCCTGGAGAGCGTGTGTCGGGTTTTCCTGACCGTGGGTTCGAATCCCACCCTCTCCGCCATTTATCTTTTTGCTTATGATTAATGACATTAAATATTGGAATGCATTTAATCTCATACCAGGTATTGGAAGAGTAAAATATTCCCTCCTCGAGAAGTATTTTGGTGTACTGGAGAAGGCGTGGATAGCGACATCTGTTGAACTTAGAGAAGCCGGACTCGACCCGAAAACGGTAGATTCCATAATTACTGGTCGAAAAAACATTTCTCCGGAACAAGAACTGGAAAAGTTGCATAAATTAGATATTAAAATATATTCATGGAATGATGAGGGTTATCCTGCCCGGCTCAAAGAAATAGATGATAAACCACCGGTACTTTATGTAAAGGGAGCATTAATTTCTGAAGATGAGTGGTCAATAGCAGTTGTTGGTACCAGAAGAGCAACGGTATATGGTCGCCAGATAACTGATGATATTGTTGGTAATTTATCACGCTGTAAAATTACTATTGTGAGCGGCCTGGCGAGAGGTATAGATACTATTGCACATAAGACTGCACTTAGCGCCGGTGGAAGGACTGTTGCCGTATTTGGATGTGGTTTGGATATGGTTTATCCTGCAGATAATCTTGATTTGGCACGCAGGATTTGTGAGTGTGGCGCACTGGTAAGTGAATATCCTCTGGGGACACGACCACGTGCAGATAATTTTCCGCGGCGTAATCGTATTATGAGTGGTATGAGTCTGGGAGTACTTGTAATAGAAGCTAATGAAAGAAGTGGAGCTCTCATAACTGCTCATCAGGCTCTGGAACAAAATAGAGAGGTTTTTGCTATTCCGGGAAGTGTATTATCCCCGGCAAGTCGTGGCACGAACCGTCTCATCCAGGAAGGGGCCAAGCTTGTATTAAATTATAACGATGTGCTGGAAGAATTGAATCTCTGTATTACAGAGCAACAGTCTGAGATGCAGGAGTATAGTTATGTTACCGATACTGAAAATATGATATTAAAGTGTCTGTCGAGTGAAGCAACACATATTGATGAAATATGTCATCGTAGTGAGCTTCCCATATCAACAGTAAGTAGTCTTCTTTCTGTTATGGAGTTACGAGGGATAGTAAAACAGCTCGGGGCGATGCAATATATAATAAACAAGGGGATAAATTATACTGGTTCGAGTAGGTAATAATGGCAAAAAAATTAGTAATTGTAGAATCGCCTGCAAAGGCAAAAACAATCGGTAAATTATTAGGGAAAGGTTACAATGTTAAGGCTTCTATCGGGCATATTCGTGACCTGCCTAAAAGTAAGCTGGGTGTAGATATAGATAATGAATTTACACCACAATATGTGATTCCCAGAGATAGAAAGAAAATAATAAAAGAGTTAAAAGATGCTGCGAAGGAAGCCTCTGCGATATATCTGGCTACTGATCCGGATCGAGAGGGTGAGGCAATTTCATGGCATTTAACTATGGCTGTTCCATTTGAGGGTAAGTCAATACATCGTGTGATATTTCACGAACTTACGGATAAAGCAATTAATACGGCATTTCATAATCCTACTGTTATTGATATGAACAAAGTTAACGCACAACAAGCAAGGCGTATACTGGACCGGCTTGTTGGTTATAAAATTAGTCCGCTGCTCTGGCAAAAGGTAAGGCGAGGTCTCTCAGCAGGAAGAGTACAATCAGTTGCATTGCGCATGATTGTCGAGCGGGAACGTGAAATTGGGAATTTCACTCCGGAAGAGTTCTGGACTATTGATGCATTACTGAAGAAACCTGGTGCAGAGCCGCAGTTTATTGCCAAGTTGAACGGTTTTGTTGATAAGAAAAAGAAATTAATCATTCATAATAAAGAAGAATCGGATAAATTAATTGCCGAATTACGTATTTCACAATATTCTGTTGTAAGCGTAAATAGTAAGACAGTGCTTCGTCAGCCATATCCACCTTTTATTACCAGTACTCTGCAACAAGAGGCATGGCAAAAGCTGCGATTTACCGCACAACGTACTATGCGGATAGCACAACAACTTTATGAAGGTCTGGCAATAGGTGATGGTCAGATTACCGGTCTGATTACATATATGCGTACTGATTCTACACGTATCGACCCGGCGGAAATTTCTGAGGCGAGAGATTATGTCAAGGAAAGATACGGAACTGAATTTATTCCTGTAAATCCCCGTCATTTTGTGAGGAAAATAAAAGGAGCACAGGAAGCGCATGAAGCAATTCGCCCGACGTCGATCAGAAGGGAACCGGATAGCCTTAAAAAATATTTAACGGTGGACCAGTATAAATTATATGAGCTAATCTGGAAAAAAGTACTGGCGAGTCAGATGTCGGCTGCGTCATTCCGTGTTTTAACTGTGGATATTGAAGCAAAATCGAGAGATATAAAAAATAATTACTTGTTAAGAGCATCGAGTTCCACACTCACTTTTAAAGGATTTTTAATATTAAGCGGAGAGACAAAAGAAGATGTTGAAGGAATTGATTCCAGCAAGTTGCCCGACCTGTTAAAAAATGATACCCTTGAGTTGAAAGATTTAGTGCCGGAGCAGCATTTCACACAGCCACCTCCGCGCTATACTGAAGCTACTTTGATAAAAGCCCTGGAAGATAATGGTATTGGACGTCCCAGTACTTATGCTTCGATTGTTTCTGTAATACAGGAACGTGAATATGTAAGTAAAAAAGAGGGGAGACTGCATCCCGCCGAGATTGGCATGGTAATCAGTGATCTCTTAACACAAAATTTTCCTGATACGATAAATGTAGGTTTTACTGCGGAAATGGAAGAGGAACTAGATAAAGTTGCTCGTGGAGAAATAGATTGGATATCTATACTGCAGGGCTTTTATCCCTCTTTTGCCGACACTCTGGAAAAGGCGAAGTCTAACGTGCAAAAAATAAAATTAGCTGATGAAGAAACAGGTGAAGTGTGTCCTAATTGTGGTAAACCTATGGTGATTAAAATGGGGCGTTTTGGTAAGTTTGTTGCCTGTAGTGGGTATCCTGAATGTAAGACTACTAAACCCCTGGTGAAAAAGACAGGTGTAAAATGTCCAGAGTGTGAAGGGGAGTTGGTAGAAAGACAATCTAAAAAAGGACGAAAATTCTATGGATGTTCTAATTACCCTGCTTGTGATTTCATAATTAATAAAAAACCACTGGCAACAGCTTGCCCCCAATGCGGGGCTATTATGGTTGTTCAGGGTACTAAAATGGCAAAGTGCACAAAATGTGACTATAAAATGAAGTTAGAGAATACAGAAGCCGTTAGTTAATTATGCCAGGAAAAAAGTGAGATAGAACGTGCGAGTTGATCTTCAGCGTTATATTACATACTTAGAAGCGGAAAACAATGTTTCTCCTTATACTATTCGTAATTACTTGAATGATTTAAAGGGATTTTTTTCTTTTCTTAGTGAAAGCAATGTAATTAGTCTGGAAATGGTTGAGCAGAGTGATATGCGAAGGTATCTGACTCAACTTCAGAAACGTGGTATTGCCAAGTCAAGTATGGCACGTAAGCTTTCCGCTATCCGCTCTCTTTATCGCTACCTGGAACGCGAGGACTTAATTGCTTATAATCCTGTGGCAAGCACATCATCGCCTAAATTAACCAGACAGCTCCCTGATTTTCTGTCGGTCGAGGAGATTGAACGACTTATTAATACACCTGATATAGCTACGCCACAAGGGCAAAGAGACAGGGCAATTCTGGAATTTCTGTATGATGCAGGTTTGCGTGTTAGTGAACTGGTCCAATTAAAAATAGAGCAGATAAATTTAGAGGGCAGGGAAGTACGTGTTTGGGGTAAAGGATCCAAGGAACGGGTAGCATTAATCGGGAAACATGCTGTAGAGGCATTAAGAGTTTATTTATATGATGGTCGTAATAAATTACGTGGGAAAAAAAATACTGATGCCCTTTTTTTAAATAGATATGGTGGTGTAATATCACAGCGTTCGGTTCAAATAATGGTAGATAAATATGCTCGTCAGGCCGGCATGAAAGTAAAAGTGCATCCGCATATGTTGCGTCATACATTTGCGACACATCTGCTTGATGGGGGTGCTGATTTGAGAGTAGTTCAAGAACTTCTCGGTCATACAAGTTTGAGCTCGACTCAAATTTATACACATGTAACGCAAAACCAGATGAGAAAAATATATTTGGCGGCTCACCCACGTGTTAAAGATAACATGCAAGGAGAGAAAAAATGAAAATACTGATTATTAATGGCCCGAATCTGAATATGCTCGGCAAACGTGACAAGAATATTTATGGTGATAGGACTCTGAATGAGATCAATTCCTTACTTCAGAGCGAGGCAAATAGAATGAAGGCGGAACTATTATTTTTCCAATCTAATAGCGAAGGTAATATTATTGATTTTATTCAACAGGAATCAATTAATGCCAGAGGTATCATTATTAATGCAGGAGCTCTTACCCACTATAGTCTGGCATTGCGGGATGCTTTAATAGATAGTACATTGCCTGTTATTGAAGTGCATATTTCTAATATTTACTCCCGTGAAGAATGGCGGGCAAAATCGGTGATCGCTCCTATAGCAAAAGGACAAATATCAGGATTGGGCTGGCATGGTTATGTTGCAGCATTACAAGTACTCGCTGATGAACTGAATAAAAAGGACTGATTATGGTAGAAAGGTTAGCAAAATTGCGCCAGGAGTTAGAAAAGAAGAACCTGGACGCAATACTTATTGCACAACCGGAAAATCGTCGTTATCTCAGTAGTTTTACAGGCTCGGCAGGTTATCTTGTTGTCTCGCAGAAAAAAGCTGTTCTGGCTACTGACTTTCGTTATATTCAACAAGCAAAAGAGCAATCTCCCGATTGGGATATTTTTCGTACTCTGGGGGATATCCATAAGTGGCTTCCTGAAGTGATTTCAGATTGGCACATTGAGAATATTGGGTTTGAATCAAGGCATATTTCATATGCTGTATATCAACAGCTGGTAGAAACTATGAGCAAATTTACACAAGGTGTGCGCCTGGTAGCAGTTGATGCGCTGGTAGAACAGATACGTGCTATTAAGGATGATGGAGAAATTGCGTCAATTATGAAAGCAGCAAAAATAGCCGATGATGCTTTTGACTATATTCTGACCATAATCCATCCAGACATGACAGAAAAAGAGGCGGCCTGGCAAATAGAGCGGTTTCTACGCGATAACGGTAGTGAAAGTGTACCTTTTGAGATAATAGCAGCATCAGGACCCCATTCATCTTTGCCACATGCACAACCATCAGATCGTGTTTTTCATGTTGATGAACCGATATTATTTGATTTTGGAGCAAAAATAGAGGGATATTGCAGCGATTTATCTCGTACGGTTTGTCTTTCGTCAGGGGAAAATCAAAAATTTTCCGAAATATATAATATCGTTCTTGAAGCTCAGATGGCTGCGATAAATCAAATACAGGCAGGAATTTCAGTTGGAGATGCTGATAGTATCGCCCGGTCTGTCATCCGGAAATATGGTTATGGAGATTTTTTCGGTCATAGTCTGGGGCATGGTATTGGTTTAGCGACTCACGAAAGTCCTGTTGTGGGACCGCTGTCAACGGGTATTCTGAATAATAATATGATTTTCACAGTAGAACCGGGTATATATCTCAGTGATTGGGGAGGAGTACGAATCGAAGATACAGTGATTCTAAAGAATGACAGGATTACTGTACTTAGTAAAGCTGATAAATTATCAGGTTATTTCTAGAAGGGATTAAGGGTAATATTTTGTTAAAGGCTGATTTGCATCTGCATACTTCCTATTCGAGCGATTCTAATTCCTCTCCCGAGCAGATAATTGTTTGTTGTCTTGAGAAAGGTATTAATTGTCTTGCTGTTACTGACCACGGTACGATTGCAGGTGCGTTGAAAATTAAAGAAATAGCTCCCTTTACTATAATTATTGGTGAGGAAGTTTCTACGTTATCAGGTGATATGATTGGCTATTTTCTTACTCGTGATATACCCAATGGAATATCTGCCGAGGAAGCTGCAATCCGGATAAAAGAACAGGGTGGAATTGTGTGCATCCCTCATCCTTTTACGCATTTTCGTTCTTCTGCAATGACAGTAGATAATGTACATAAGTTAATGCCTTATATTGAAGTGATAGAAGTGTTTAATGCACGTTCTATATTTCTGGATAATACGGGGAAAGCGGAGTCTTTTGCGCGGGAACATGGTTTTCTTATTAGTGCTGGTAGTGATGCTCATACGTTAGGTGAAATAGGTAATGCTTATCTTGAAATGCCGGAATTTAATAATCAGGATAGTTTCCGTCAGGCTTTATTGAATGGTAAGATTATGGGACATTATGCTAATCCTCTGGTACATTTTGGTAGTACAAAAGCAAGAATCAGGAAAAAATGGTAGCGTGCTATTTTGGTTGTTCTCCTTACCATTCCGTTGTAAGCTTGTCCCGTACTCGATACGGGAACGGAATCCAGAGGGGCGGTGTATAGGCTGGATACCGACTTTCGTCGGTATGGGATATTTATCACTATTTAAATATCAACCAAAATAGCACGCTACCGAAAAAATTGAATCCCCGGAGGTAATTATGTATCAAATAGGATGGTTTTCAACGGGTAGGGGTAGTGGCTCACGAAGTTTGCTTAAAACGGTATGGGATAGTATACAGAACAAGGAATTAAAAGTAACCATTCCATTTGTTTTTAGTAATAGAGAACAAGGGGAAGCCGAGGGAAGTGATATGTTCTTTCAGCAAGTTCAGGGATATGGTATTCCCCTGATTAAATTTTCCTCGAAATATTTTGAGTCAAAAAGTACTACAAGAATGACTCCGGAATGGAGATTGGAATATGATCGGGAAATAATGGCCCGGTTAGCCGGTTATCATCCGGACCTTATTATTCTAGCAGGGTATATGCTTATTGTTGGCAGTGAGATGTGTCAGAAATACACTATGATTAATCTTCATCCGGCACAGCCTGGTGGACCAAAGGGTATGTGGCAGGATATTATCTGGCAGTTAATTGAGAAAAAGCAAGCACAGGGTGGAATAATGATGCATCTGGTTATACCGGAACTGGATGCTGGTCCCCCGGTTACTTATTGTACATATTCTATTAGAGGGGAACCTTTTGATACTTACTGGCAGGAACTGGAATATATGTCTCTAGCAGAAATAAGACGCGAGCAAGGAGAAAATTATCCTCTTTTTAAGTTGATTCGACAAAGCGGGCTATCACGGGAGTTACCTTTGATTTTCACCACAATAAAGGCTTTTAGCGAAGGAAAAGTAAAAGTTGACCTCTCCCGTAAGCTGGTTATTGATGAAACAGGCCAATCTATTTCCGGTTATGACTTAAGTGATGAAATTAATCGTATTCTACAAAAATAAGTTTAATATCAAGATAAACATAAAGAGCCAGTATTAAATACTGGCTCTTTATGTTTGGGATAAGACGTTGGATTTTTATTCTTTCTTTTTATCGTTACTTGAGGGTGCTTTAAGAATTTCATCTACAATACCGTATTCGATAGCTTGTTGTGGATTGAGATAGAAGTCACGGTCAATATCATGAGCAATTTTATCCAGTGGTTGACCGGTATGTTTGGCCACTATACCTCTGATGATATCTTCGATGCGCATTATTTCTTTAGCCGCAATAGCGATATCGGCAGTCTGTCCCTGAGCGCCTCCTATTGCCTGGTGTAGATGGATGGTGGCATTAGGTAAGGAATAGCGCTTACCTTTGGCACCAGCGCAAAGTAAAATAGTTGCCATGCTGGCTGCAAGCCCTACACAGATAGTGGAAACATCAGGTCTGACAAGTTGCATCGTGTCATAAATAGCCAGTCCAGCACTAACAAGTCCGCCCGGACTATGGATATAAAGGTTGATGTCTTTATCAGGATCTTCGCGGTCCAGAAAAAGGAGTTGTGCTACGATTAAGTTGGCCACCTGGTCATCAATTTGTGAACCCAGTACGATTATACGTTCCCTTAAGAGCAGGGAATATATATCAAATGCTCTTTCTCCTCGGGCATCTGATTCAATTACCATGGGTATTACTCTATTATATATTGCATCCATTATATTCACCTCCAAGATTATTCATGTTATTTATTTAGTTTCGTTTTCTGCCGGGGCTGCTGCTTCTTCTATTTGTGCTTTTTCTTCAGTAACCGGAGTACTTACATGGGTTACTATATCAACAAGATGTTGGAAAGTCTTCTTTCCAAGCAATATTTGTCTTGCAGTTTCGCGACCAGAAGGTGATTTAATTGCGTTACTCATATCTTCTGTAATAGCAGGGTCGCTATTTATTATTTCTTCCAGGTACGTATTAATCTCCTCATCAGTTATTGTTAATTTGGCATCTTGTGATACTTCTCTCAGAATAAGTGATCGTGTAATTTTACTTTCTGCGGAGGGCTTGAGTTCATTCTTTATCTCTTCCAGTGTTTTTCCGCTGCTTTTAAGGAAAGTATTTAATCCCGTTTCACCGCCACCGAATTGTTTTGCCATATCGGTAAGAAATTTACCTATTTCTTGTTCTACCATTATGGGAGGGAAACATATCTTCGATACTTTAGTTATTTCTTCAATAATCTTGTCTTCAAGAGTTTGTCTGACATTAGATTCTGCCATTGAATGCAGATTGGTTTCCAGTCTTTTTCTTAATGTATCTAATGAGTCGATATCATCCCCGATGCTTTTTGCAAAATCATCGTTGACATCAGGTAAATGCTTTTCTTTTATTTCGTGAACGGTTACTTTAATCGCATAGTTTTTACCTGCCAGATTTTTATCTTCGTGTTCGGCAGGGAAAGAAAGATTAAATTCCTTTGTCTCTCCCGGTTCTATTCCGACCAACTGTTCTGCAAAACCGGGTATGGGTAGGGGAGATTCTTTTTTTACCATATAGAAACGCTCTTTTTCATCAATAACGGTTTCATCACCAACGACGCTTTTAACGTCAATTTTAACCATATCATCTATAGCTACTGAACGTGTTACCGGTTCCCATTTAGCTTTCTGTTCACGCAACTGTTCCATCGTATTTGCGATATCTTTTTCCGTAACCTCAACTTTATCCGGCTCTATAGTAATACTATGATAGTCACCTAATTCTATGATTGGTTGAACAGAAACAGTTGCTTTGAATTTGACTGGCTCAAGTTCGGTTATTTCAACATCAGGATATGCGATAGCGGTAATTTTCTGTTCTTCGATAGCCATGTTACATAGTTCTGGAACCAGATGTTCTAATGCATGTTCGACTAACGCTCCTTGTCCCAGATAATTTTCCAGGATGGGACGTGGCGTTTTTCCTTTACGAAAACCGGGTACTTTATATTCTTCTACCAGATGGGTATATGCTTCATCAAGATATTTCTCCATTTCAGGAGGTTCTACCTCGATATTAAATATTACCTGGCAGTTCTCTGTTTTTTCTGTCGATAATTTCACGCTAACCTTCCTCTCAATATAATAACAGACATTATATCATATAATACCGAAATTTCAGATTACTGATTTTTATTAAATCAATCTATTGTGACGGAGAATTATCTATATTCAGGTGTAATTCATGGAGCTGTTTTTCTGTTAGTTCTGAAGGCGCTCCGGTCATAACATCTATGGCACTCTTACTCTTAGGGAATGGAATAGTTTCTCTGATACTCTGTTCTTTTGTCAATAGCATCATAAAACGGTCGATACCCGGGGCAATGCCACCGTGGGGAGGAGCACCGTACTCAAGCGCTTCCAGTAACATGCCAAATCGGCTCTCCATTTCCTGATGGGTATATCCCAGATATTGGAGCATTTTTTCCTGCAATTGCCGTGTATGAATCCTGATGCTGCCACTTGATAGTTCGTAACCGTTACATATTAAATCATAATGGCGCGAGTGTACTTTCCCCGGATCTGTTTCCAGTAATGGTATGTCTTCTTCTCGTGGTGCTGTAAATGGGTGATGTACCGGAATCCAGCGATTATCTTCGGTACTCCATTCCATTAAAGGAAAGTCCAGGATGAAAGCAAAAAATAACAGGTTGGGATCGACAAGATTGAGCCGTTTCCCCATTTCAAATCGAAGCTGCCCCAGTATGGCACCTGTCTTATTCGATTCACCGGCAACTAATAAAAGCAGGTCACCTCTCTTCGCTTCAAGTTGATTTGCTATTGCTCGTATCTGTTCAATTGTAAGATATTTAGTTATTTCAGATTTTACGGCTTCCAGAGGCATATTATTGATAGTACCGGTACCATCAAATAACATTGTTATTAATCCTTTTGCTCCGTAGGTTGTTGCCAGCTCCCTTAGCTCGTTTAATTGGCTCTTGGAATAACTGGCACAGCCAGGCAAACATATTCCTCTGACACGTCCACCATTATTTATAATTGTGCGAAAAATATTAAATGACGAATTAGCGGCGATAGCAGTAACGTCTTTTATTTCCATACCAAAACGCAAATCAGGTTTATCTACTCCATAACGCTCCATAGCATCAGCGTAGGATAATCGCGGGAACGGTTTAATGACATGCATATCAGGTGCTACTGTTTCCACCAGAGAAATAAACAAATCCTCGGTTAATTTTAAGATATCATCTTCTTCAACAAAACTCATTTCAATATCAAGTTGTGTAAATTCAGGTTGGCGGTCGGCGCGTAAGTCTTCATCACGGAAACACCTTGCTACCTGGAAATATTTTTCAAAACCGGCAACCATAAGTAGCTGTTTAAATTGTTGCGGTGATTGGGGTAATGCATAGAATTTACCGGGATAGAGACGGCTGGGAACGACATAGTCACGTGCGCCTTCGGGGGTGCTATTTATTAGAATCGGGGTTTCAATCTCAAGAAAGCCTAGAGAGTTTAAAAAATCTCGCATGAATTTAACTACTTTATGGCGCAGGATAATATTATCTCTCATTCGTGAGCGCCGCAGGTCGAGGTAGCGGTATTTTAAGCGGACATTTTCATCTATTTCCATCTCTCTATTGATGCTAAAAGGGGGTGTTTTTGATTCATTTAATATCACAGCCTTGTGTGCAATTACTTCGATTTCACCAGTAGGTAGTTGCGGATTTTCGGTACCTGAGGGACGATGATTAACGGTACCTTCAATCATAAGAACATATTCCAGACGTAGTTTATTTGCCACGTCATTATATTCAGGTAATAGTTCTGGATTTAGTACTATCTGTACTGTCCCCTGCCTATCTCTAAGGTCAATAAAGACAAGTGAACCATGGTCTCTCCGCTGATGTACCCAACCGGCAAGAACCACTTTTTCTCCGATATGCTTTGATGTTAACTCTCCGCAGTTGTGATCTTTTAACATACAATTCCCTTCCCTAAATTCGTAGAGCAGTATGAACGCATATTATACCGCTTTTAAGAATTATGCAGTATATATTATTTGGTTTGTATTTAGTATTTTTACATAGTAACGTTCCCTTTTGGTTGATATTAAAATCATCACAATAATCCATACCGACGAAAGTCGGTATCCAGAAGCTAAATTATTTGACTGGATTCGCACCCAAAGGGTACCCGTCAACGGAATGGAATAGAAAACAACCAAAAGGGAACGTTACCTTTTAATTCGTTACATTGACAAAATTACAAAATAATGATAATATCCTATTGTCCTAAGTGGTCAGGTTGATAAACGGATGACCCAAGAGGATTCTACTACATCATGTGGAAGCTGGGAGTGGGTAGCGAGCGGGCTGCTGTGTAGGATGGATAATCCGAAGGTGTGATGCTCGTAAGGACGTCTCGATATTGTGGAAGCAGAGTTGTAGAGAATAGGTTTAATACTTCCTCGTATTAAGCACTGTTGGGTAAGCCAAAAGCAACAGGGTCACTTAGGACTTTTTTATATTTTTTACTTCAGAATATTTGTACTAATACTCACTTTGTTTTGAATCCAGTATCCCGATAAATGGCAGGTTACGGTATTTATTATTAAAGTCAAGTCCGTAACCGACAACAAATTTATCCGGTACTTCAAAACCGACATATTTTAAAGGAATATCACTGAGGCGACGGATACGTTTATCCAGTAGCGTACAAACACGTAAACTTGTGGGACTGCGTGTTAATAAGTAATCAAGTACGTAGTTAAGGGTCATTCCCGTATCGATGATGTCTTCGACCATAATAACGTCTTTGCCGGATATATCTTCTTCGAGATCCTTGGTTATTTTAACAGCACCGGATTTATCTCCGTTGTAGTGAGATATACCCATAAAATCTACCGATACGGGGATAGTAATGTAACGCATTAAATCTGCCATAAAACAGAACATACCCTTTAAAATTCCAATGAGAAGGACATCTTTACCAGCATAGTCCAGTGATATCTGTCTTCCAATTTGTTTCACTTTTCGTTGGATTTGCGCTTCACTAAATAACACATGATATATTCCCGTAACATCCAACGCTGCTAGAGGACCATGTCCGTATTTTGCCAGGAGACTATTATATCCTTTCTTGCCCAGTAGTATAACTTTTACCTTGGGATATAGTTGCCGTAACCGGTTAATTTTTCGTCTTTTAGTTGTTAAATTATCCTGTTTTAGAGTGGTCAATTCAATGTATAGCTTAAGGTCGGGTAAATAAAAGTCTGGAGTGAAAACTTCCCGCATCTCGCCTTTTTCCCATTTTAGAGGAAATGAGTGTGGTTCATAGAGCCATTCGATACGATAAAAGTCAAGAAGACGGGCAAAATCTTCTTCATTGGAATTAACAAAATTGGGAGTACTGTTTATATTCGCAGTAATGAGAGGAGTTTCAAGTTTGCCGGCAGGCTGTTGTGCCACTATTTTTTCGATAGTTTTACACAGATTCATATTTTCAGAAGCGGTGATAATTAGATTACCAACAGTGATAAGGAAATCCCGTTCTTTAACAGAGAACTCCCGTTTTTCACGAGAATAAATGGTAATTGCTCCTACTACTTTATCCTGATATTTTAAAGGGACACTGAGTAATGATGTGATACCTTCATGGGAAATAAGTTCAGAGTCCTGAAAACGCGGGTCCTGAGGGATGTTCAATATTGAAACAACATCACCGTTAATGACTCGTTGTAATTCTGCATTATCAACCAGCGGCATGCTACGAGAATACCAGTCACTTAGACCGTAGTAAGCAGCGTATATTAAATGTTTACCACGTCGGTCGGGAAAGACTATTGAGCAGCCAGTAGTATTGATTGCCCGGGCACTGATGCGACATATGGAACGCAGTAGCTGTTTCAGGGTATGTTTGTTATTTATCGTCCTTATTATGTCGGATAATGCTCGGTAATATTTTGGACCGCTACCAGGCAATAAACATCATCCCCCTCTATCCACACTTGGTATATCCACAATTCACACAATGCTGACATCCCTCTTGATATACAAGAAGGTTACCACATTCGGGACACTGACCACCCATACTGGGGTTATTGTTCGTTACCTGTGGATCATTATTTTCTTTGTGTCCGTTACTATTGCCATTATTATTTTCTAGTACGCCTCCTATCGCATCGGGGCATGACAGTACGGCATGTCCGTCTTCCCATGCAATAGAAGGGCATCTGATACCACGTAGTTCATAAATAATTGAATTTAAATCCACTCCGGAGCGGAGTGCCAGTGATATTAGTCTGCTGATGGCTTCCAATTGCGCCGAAGCGCAGCCTCCTGCTTTGCCTAGACTGGAGAATACTTCGCAAATACCTTCTTCATCAGAATTAACCGTGACGTATATATTACCGCATCCGGTATTTACTTTTCTGGTAAATCCGGTAGTAACAGCACTACGACGTCGTGGCACGATACCACTAACAGCAGGTGTTGTTTTAGTTGTTTCTTCTCGATTAATAGTCAGTACCTGTGAGTCCTTACTACCATCGCGATAAATTGTTACACCTTTACAGTTTTCTTTGTAGGCTAACATGAACACCTGGGCAATATCGTCTCTGGTTGCGTTATGAGGAAAATTAACTGTTTTAGAGACGGCGTTATCAGTATATTTTTGAAAGGCGGCTTGCATTTTAATATGCCACTCTGGTGTTATGTCGTGTGCGGTAACAAAAATCTGCTGGATTTTTTCCGGGATACCTTCCATACTACGAATCGAACCGCGATTTGCTACTTCCTGCATCAGATTTTCATTCCAGAAACCTTCTTTTTTAGCTGTGACTTCAAAGAATGGATTTACTTCAATGAATTGTTCTCCTTCAAGAATGGTTTTGGTATAACACAGAGCAAATAAAGGTTCAATCCCACTGGAAGCGCCGGCAATAATACTTATTGAACCGGTAGGAGCGATAGTAGTTCTAGTAGCATTTCTCATGTGTGGTCCGCCCGGAACGTCATAAATACTACCTTTAAAAGCAGGAAATTCACCTCGTTTTTCTCCCAGTTCACATGACGCTTTTGCCGCCTCTTCATTAATAAATTTCATAACTTCTTCAGCAATATACAGTGCATCATTGGAGTCATAGGGAATGCCCAGACATACCAGCATGTCGGCTAGCCCCATTATTCCCAGCCCGATTTTTCTGGTAGACCGGGTCATTTTTTTGATTTGGGGTAAGGGGTATTTATTTATGTCAATAACATTATCAAGAAACCTGACAGCGATTTTTATGGTTTCTGCTAGTTTGGGATAATCTATTTTTAATCTATCATCATCTTGTATGAGCATACGAGCGAGATTAATGGAGCCAAGATTACATGACTCATAAGGTAATAACGGTTGTTCTCCACAAGGATTGGTGCTCTCAATAATTCCCAGTTTTGGAGTGGGGTTCTCTTTGTTAATACGATCGATAAATACTATCCCGGGATCACCGGATTTCCATGCCATATCAATGATTTTATTGAATATTTCTCTGGCGTTATAAGAACCGACTTTCTGTTTATTGCGGGGATTTATCAAAGCATAGTCTTCTCCCTTATCAACTGCCCGCATGAACTCTTCCGTAATGGCAACAGAAAAGTTAAAATTAGTGAATGCAGAAGAACTTTCTTTAGCGGTGATAAATTGAAGTATATCCGGGTGATTGATGTTAAGGATTGCCATATTAGCACCGCGACGCATGCCACCCTGTTTAATAACATCAGTGGCTGTGTCAAAAGCACGAATAAAGGAAACAGGGCCGCTTGCTACTCCGCCGGTTGAGCCTACTCTATCATTTTCCGGTCTGAGACGACTGAAAGAAAAACCTGTTCCCCCACCACTCTGATGAATTAGTGCTGTGTTTTTTACTTCTTCGAATATAGATTCCATTGAGTCTTCTATGGGAAGAACAAAACAAGCGGATAATTGTCCTAATTTACGTCCGGCATTCATTAAAGTAGGAGAGTTGGGTAAGAACTCTAGCTTTGCCATGGTATTGTAGAATTTCTCTTCCCATAATTTTACTTCCGCTTTCTCATCGTATATTAATTCTGCGGCAGCAACATTGCGGGCAACTCGACTGAACATTTCTTCCGGTGTTTCTATTACTTTGCCATTACTGCCATCTTTTTCCAGATAACGCTTTTCTAATACCCTGATTGCGTTAGGCGTTAATTCTACTGGTGATAAATTCATATTTCTATTGCGTTTTTCTCCTTGTATAGTTTCACCATCAGATTTTTCGAGAATTAGTTCTTTATCTTTTTTCTTATCGCCAGTAATATTTCCAGTATCTTTTTCTGTAGCAATAGCAGTTTGCATCTTATCTGTGCTATTGATTAGTGGTACTATGTGGCCATTATCTGTCAGGAGTTTCTTGATTAAAACTTCTATTTCATTATCAGTGGCAATATATCCTTCATCCCAATCATAGCGTGGCATTAGTATTTCCATCCCGGGTAGTGTCTTAGCTGCCGGCTTGCGTTGGCTCAAGCGCTGGATAGCTTCCCGGGATATTTTTTCGAGTAAAGTTCTATCAGGATTTCCCTCTGCTGTTAAAATATTGGATGTAATACGTACTATTCTGGTATGGAGAAGGTTGTTTATTCTGTTCTTCTCCCCTTGTTTTTTATAAGTCACGGTATCCCTCCGTAGTCAAATTAATTTTACTGGTGATGGGGTTAGTTATCGTGGTATTAAAGGTAATTGTGCTTTGTTGGCACTGTGATGTCTACGGTTTAAATTATCAACTTCTTCCCGGAAATTTTCTATATCAGCAAACTGACGATAAACACTGGCAAATCTGATATACGCTATACGGTCCAGTTCTTTTAAGTATTTCATTACTAATTCCCCTATTACAGAACTGGAGACTTCCATTTTACCTAACTGGTGTAATTCTCCTTCAATTTTATCTACTAATTCTGCGATAATATCTGCTGATATAGGACGTTTGATACAGGCTTTACTGATACCATTTGTTAATTTATCACGATCAAATTCTTCACGCCGTCCGTCCTTTTTTATCACCAAAAAACTACCCGTATTTATTTTTTCATACGTAGTAAAGCGTGAATCACATTTAAGACATTGCCGTCGTCGTCGAATACCATCACTTACTGCACGAGAATCAATTACTTTTGAGTCTTGATAACCACAGCAAGGACACTGCATACTTACTCTCCGTGACATGTGCTAGTACTACATTTTGATTGATATTATAAGATTACTACAACAGGTTGTATATGTCAATGAAATTTATTACTATTTTTGTTATATAGCTATATAACGTATATAAAATTTATAATAAATGCTGCCGGGTATAACTAAATATGGTAATATTACTTAGATATTGTGTTATAATATCTAACGCTATAAATTGGTAATTGCTAACTCTAACCAAGTCTGTACTATGAAGAGGAGGTCTTTTATTACTCATGGTAACTCGTAATATTGTTTGGTTCGACGAAGTTGGTCGTAATGATATTGCTCTTGTCGGTGGCAAAGGAGCGAATCTGGGGGAAATGACAAGAGCTAAAATACCTGTTCCGCCCGGTTTTATTGTTACCTCTGATGCCTATTCCAGCTTTATTAAAAATGCCGGTATTGAGCATGAAATTTACCAGCTTCTTCAAGGTCTGGATGTAGATAATGATGAAAATTTACAAAATGTAGCTAAACAAGCTAAGAAGATAATTAATTCTGCCAGGATACCAGAGCATATTAAAAAAGATATACTGGAAGCTTATCATAAATTAGGAAAAGATATTATAGTAGCAGCTCGTTCATCTGCTACCGCGGAGGACTTACCCGAAGCTTCCTTTGCTGGGCAGCAGCGGACGTATCTAAATGTATCGGGGGAAGATAAACTTCTCCAGGCGGTACAGGGTTGTTGGGCTTCACTTTTTGAGTCGAGAGCAATTTTCTATCGAACGAAACAAAACTTTGACCACTCAAAAGTTAAGTTAGCAGTACCGGTGCAAAAAATGGTGCAATCCGAAGTAGCTGGAGTTATGTTTACTGTTGAACCTATCTCCAGTGATACTACAAAAATTGAAATTGAGGCAGCTTATGGATTGGGTGAAAGCGTCGTATCAGGTGATGTTACTCCTGATTCATATATTGTGGATAAAGAATCACTGAATATTTTAAATAAAACGATAGCCAGGCAGACATGGGCTCTAGTAAGAAATACTGGTGCCGTTTTGTTAAAAGATGCAAATATTAAGATAGATGTTCATAGTGATAAAGTCGGTCTACAAAAACTTTCTGATGAAAATATTGTGGCACTGGCCCGAATTGCAAAACAACTGGAAAAGCATTATCAGTTCCCGCAGGATATTGAATGGGCTTTAGAATCAGGTAAACTGTATATTCTACAGACACGCCCGATTACCACAATTAAGAAGAATGCTCCTGTTGCTCAGAATCTAACCGGTAAGATTATTCTATCCGGTCTGGGTGCCAGCCCTGGTGTTGCTTCAGGTCCGGTAAATGTGATTCATTCCGCATCTGCGATTAATGAGATAAAGGAGGGTGATATCCTGGTTACTGAAACCACTACACCTGATTTCGTCCCTGCTATGAAGCGTGCTGTTGCAATTATTACCAATCATGGTGGTAGAACATGTCATGCTGCGATTGTCAGTCGTGAGCTGGGTATTCCCTGCATTGTCGGCACTAACGATGCTACGGATGTTCTTAAAAAGGGACAGGTTGTTACTATTGATGGGTCTACCGGTGTAATATATGAGGGAAAATTAATTATAAAAAAGGAGTCAGAAATTACATCTGAAAATATAAGAACTAAAACCAGGGTATATGTTAATCTTTCTGCTCCTGACCTGGTAGATCGTGTGGCTAAGCGTAATGTAGATGGAGTTGGTCTGCTGCGTGCAGAATTTATTGTGGCGAATATCATTCGAGAACATCCTCGTTATATGTTAGCCCAGGGTAGAGGAAATGAATTTACGGATAAGCTTGCTGGTGGGTTAATTAGTTTTGTAAAAGCTTTTAATCCGCGTCCTGTTGTTTATCGGACCACTGATTTTAAAACTAATGAATATCGTAATCTAAAAGGTGGTGAAGAGTACGAGTTTCCTGAAGAGAATCCGATGCTGGGTTATCGTGGTTGCTCTCGCTATATTGGAGATACTGAAGTATTCAAATTAGAGATAGCTGCTATAAGAAAAGTAAGACAGCAATATAATAACCTTTATGTCATGATACCATTTATCCGTACTGTGTCAGAGTTATCTACAGTAAAGAAAATACTGGAAGCAGAGGGTCTGGTCCGCTCTAAAGATTTTAAATTATGGATGATGGTTGAAATACCGTCGAACGTTATTCTTATCGATAAATTTCTTGACGTTGGAATTGATGGCGTCTCCATTGGTTCGAATGATTTGACTCAGCTTACTCTTGGCCTGGATCGTGATAATGCTAAACTGGCGGAGTTATTTGATGAGAGAAATGAAGCAGTTGTTGCATCGTTAGAACGTATTATTAAAGCAACTAAAGAGAGAGGTGTTACCTGCTCTATATGCGGTCAGGCCCCCTCTGACTATCCTGAGCTGGTGGAAAAACTCGTTGAGTTAGGTATTACCTCTGTTTCCGTAAGCCCTGATATGATTGACAAAACTCGCCAGAATATTGCTGAAGCAGAGAGTAAATTATCTCGTTAGTAGTAAAAGCTTTAAGATTATCAACTGATTAAGAGTACATTAATGTACAATGTCAAGAACCTCGGCATCCGGCAACGTATTGAGGAAAGAGAAGAAATGCTTTCGTCTCATGCTGTTAAGAGCCGTAATTCTCGGGGGCGCTTGCGTTCTGAAACATACTGCCCTGTACGTACAGTTTTTCAGCAGGATAGAGACAGGATAATACATTCAAAGTCTTTTCGCCGTCTTAAACATAAGACACAGGTTTTTGTTGCTCCGTCTGGAGATCATTATGTAACTCGTCTTACACATACTCTGGAAGTATCTCAGATTGGCCGTACGATATCTCGAGCCCTTAATTTAAATGAAGATTTAACGGAAGCAATTGCTCTAGGGCATGATTTAGGCCATACACCATTTGGACATACTGGAGAAGCAGTACTGAATGATTTAAATCCCGATGGTTTCAGACATAATGAACAAAGCTTAAGAGTAGTTGATTTTTTAGAGAATGATGGAAGAGGCCTTAATCTTACTTTTGAAGTAAGAGAGGGTATATTAAAACATTCTAAAAGTGGCACTGTATTACTTGGTGAGGACTGGGTTAATGATGGTAACCTTGAAGGTCAGGTTGTTAAAATTGCAGATATTATTGCTTTTGTTAATCATGACCTGGATGATGCGATGAGAGCAGGGCTATTATCTGTAAAAGAACTACCATCATCTATTCTATCTTTACTGGGGAATACGCGCTCAGAGAGAATAAACTCCATGATTATTGATGTTATTGAATGTTCATGGGGAGTGTCTGGAATGTGTAGTGAAGACAAAATAGCTATTACTATGAGTGATAAAATTAGAGAAGCAACGGAAATGCTGCGGGAATTTCTTTTTGACCGGGTTTATCGTGCTTCTTCTATTATGGAGGAGAATAATAAAGCGGGACAAGTAATAAATTATATGTATGGTTATCTTATGAAACACCATAGTCTTTTACCGGAAGAATATTCTCTCCGACAAGAACCGATAGAACGTCAGGTATCAGATTATATCGCCGGGATGACTGACCAGTATGCTTTACAGCTATCCAGACAAATCTGTTTTCCATGAATTGTCTGGATAGCAGGATGGTTTTTAAAATAAATAATGAGTGAAATTGATCAAATAAGAGAAAGAATTGATATTGTAGAACTTATCTCTGAGTATGTCCCCGACTTAAAAAAAGCAGGACGTAATTACAGAGCGCTCTGTCCATTTCATAGCGAAAAAACGCCTTCTTTTTTCGTTTTTCCTGACCGACAAACCTGGCATTGTTTTGGTAGCTGTGCTACCGGTGGTGATATCTTTGCGTTTGTTATGAAAAAAGAAAATGTGGATTTTGGTGATGCTCTACGTATTCTTGCGCATAGAGCCGGATTCACATTATCTATGGGAAAAAAAATTGATGCTACTGATAAAGTACATCAGGAGCTCTATGATATCAATAAAAAGGCGGCAGATTATTATCATCAATTCTTACTTACATCTCCTGCTGCAGAGCCGGTAAGGAATTATCTGACGAAACGGGGTGTATCTGCTGATAGTATTGAGAATTTTTATCTTGGTTATAGTCCTGATAGCTGGGATACAATAAAAAATATACTTGTCTCACAAGGCATGATAAAACAGGGTTTAACAACGGGGTTACTGATAGAGAAAGATGGTGGGGGGGGATATTACGACCGTTTCCGGGGACATCTTATGTTTCCTATTCGCAATACACGAGGGCATATTGTTGGTTTCGGAGCGCGGGTACTGGATAATTCATTACCTAAGTATATTAATTCTCCGCAGAGTCCTGTATTCGATAAAAGTAGTGAGCTATATGGTATAGATCTGGCTCATACTACTATCAGTAAATTAAAACAGGTGGTTATTGTCGAAGGATATATGGATGTCATTATTGCTCATCAGTATGGATTTGGTAATGTTGTTGCTTCGATGGGTACGGCTCTTAATGATAGACAAATTTCTACCTTGAGAAAACTAACGAAGAATTTTGTTCTTGCTATGGATTCTGATGAAGCAGGGAAAAATGCGGCACGTAAGGGTCTGGAATCTGCCTGGCTTACCATGGAAAACGTGGTGAATATGATTAATGCCCCGGGAGGAAAACGGACTGTTGGTGGTCATTATTATGATGAGGAACTTAAAATAGCACCTATGCCGTTGGGTAAGGATCCTGATGAGGTAATAAAAGAAGACAAGAATTCCTGGCAAACAATAATAGATAAAGCACAAAATTGGCCGGATTACCTTATTGATATTATTGTTCCTGAAATTGATCCTAATGATGCCAGAAGTAAATCCGGTGCGGTTAATAAAGTTCTGCCTTTTTTATCTGCTATACCTGACCCTATCGAAAGAGCACACTATTTACAGAAGTTAGCTCGCCTGGTAGGTGTGAATGAAGAGACTTTAATATCAGCCACGAACAAACTCAAGAATGAATTTACGAGTAGAATTGGTAAAACTCACACAGGTAACAGTATGAGACAGTCAGTAATAGGTAATCCCTGTGAGAATTATTGTCTCTCCCTATTATTATGTTATCCTCGATTGAGGGATAAAAGTGAGCAAATACTTCCTGACTATTTTAGTCATACAGTAAATCGTGAACTCTTTTTATATTTAAAGAAGAGTTCTAATTCTGAGATATCATTAGATGATATTGAGCCTGCTTTAAAAGAACAGTTGGATTATCTAACAAAAAGTGACATGCCTCCTATGTCTGATAAGGAAGTTAATTTAGCTTTTGTTGACTGTGTGCGTCATTTACGTGAGCAACATTTACGTGATTTAAAACTAAAAGAGGCGTTGCTCTTCTCTGATCCGGAGATAATACAAAATTCATCCGATATGGAGGTAATAGAACAAAAAGGTTTGACACATAATACTCAACTGAGAGATATATTTAATCAGCATCGCGAATGAAATTTAAAATGATATAATTATTATTGTTATAAATAACTGGTGAAAGTGAAAAAGAGTTAATGCAAAACGAGAATGAAGAAGAAAAAGAGATAATATCAGGAGAAAAGGAAACTTTAGTTTCTTTCGGACAGGAACCGAATATTCTCATTGAAGAAGAGACGGATGTTATACCTGAGGATATCCAGACGGATAAAGAAATCGCTGAGGAAGAATCAGCCGATTTCTGGCATGAAGTATCTGATGGGGAAAAATGGGAATCTTCGGATCAAAAGATTGCTACTTCTCTGGGATTACCTCCTATTTCAAGAATTGAAGCAGTAGAAGATCCTGTGAGAATGTACCTGCATGAAATAGGGAGAGTTCAATTACTGACAGCGGCAGATGAGAAAGATCTCGCTAAAAAAATAGAAAAATGGCGATACATATATTCTATAGTCAGTGACCTGGAGAGGCAGGGTGTATCAGCAGCTGCTTCTGAGGTAGTTGTTTGTATATTGAGACGATTTTTTGAAAAATCTAAATTGTTTGAAAATTTATGCCAACAGCTGCTCTTTCCTTCCTCGGTGACAATTAGAGAAATACTTACCGATACGAAGTTTAGAGAAGCTATTGATGGAGAATTAAATTCTCAGTTAATAACCACACTGACAGAAATAACGGGTGATACGATAACTGATATTGAGCGGGGTATTATCGATATCTCGCTTAGTACCCAATCTTTACCTGAAGAAGTTGTCGATATGATCGGAGAATGTAGCTCTTTCCCCGAGGATATTGAAAATTATATCCAGACATTATTACCCCGTTTGAAACGCCGCGATAGACATTTTGAGACATATTTTCATAGAGTCAAAGCTGAAGCAGAAGTAGCGGAAAGTCACTTGATTCAGGCTAATCTGCGCCTCGTAGTTAGTGTAGCTAAAAAATATATGGGGAGAGGAATGTCTCTTCTCGATTTAACTCAAGAGGGTAATATTGGGCTGCTGCGTGCAGTAGAAAAATTTGATTATCGCAAAGGATATAAATTTAGTACTTATGCCACATGGTGGATTCGCCAGGCTATTACACGTTCTATTGCAGATCAAGCACGTACAATTCGTATTCCGGTTCATATGGTGGAAACAATAAATAAATTACTGAAAATAAGTCGCTATCTGATTCAAGAATATGGTCGGGATCCAACAAGTGACGAAATCGGTCGGGAGATGGATATCCCTTCCAGTAAAGTCAGAGAAATTACCGGTGTTTCTCAGGAACCCCTTTCTCTTGAGATTCCCATTGGGGAAGAAGAGGATAGTCATTTAGGTGATTTTGTGGAAGATCACAGTACTATGAGTCCGCCTGAGATGGCATCCCGTCAGTTACTTAAAGAACAGATTGAAGATGTCCTGGAAACGCTTACCCCACGCGAACGTCGTGTTTTGCAGTTGAGATTTGGTCTGGAAGATGGCAGGAGTAGAACATTAGAGGAAGTGGGACGTGAGTTCGGGGTGACCAGAGAGCGCATAAGACAGATTGAAGCTAAAGCATTGCGCAAGTTACGTCATCCTACGCGCAGTAAAAGATTAAAAGATTACCTCGAATAAAAAGGAGGACTTCATGCTTAAAACATTGGCAATAGTAATTGGTATAGTTGTCGCTGTTATACTGGTAACAGCCGGTGTAGGTTATTACCTGATAACAAGACCTTCTGAGGTAGAACAACAAGCGGCTTCTATGGATATCAGTGACGAGACGTCGCAACGTGCCGAAGATAAGATTAATGCATTTACGGAGCAGCTATCAACTGTACCTGCAGGGGAAACGGTAGAGTTAACTCTTACAGATGATGAGGTCACCTCTGCTTTATTGAAAGAGATGGAATCAAATGATATGGAGTTACCGCTGGATTTGCAGAATCCCCGTATTCTGTTTGTAGAGGATAAGATATTGCTTTCCGGAGATGTTTCAGTTTCTGGTTTTGAGACTAATGTTACTATCGAAGCACGAGCAGAAACGCAAGATGGTCAATTAAAATTAACTATAGATGAAATAGACCTTGGTAAATTACCGCTTCCCGATGCAGTAATTGATCAATTAATGGGAAATTTCAGTGAGGGAGAGGAAATATTAATTGATCTTAACGAACTGGATATTCCCCTTGACCTCCAGAACATAATTATTGAAAATGACCAGGTAGTAATAGCAGGATCAGCACAGTAATTTTGTGCTAGCGGAAAAAGGACATTGGCGATATTTTTTTTCCTGATTGCATCTGCTTGAACATTTTTTGCGTCATGCGGAACTGATTCAATAACTGATTGACGTCCTGTGGTGTTCTCCCGCTACCACGTGCTATCCGGCGGCGCCTGCTGCCATCAATTATCTGGGGATTATGACGTTCTTCCGGTGTCATTGATAATATTATTGCCTCTATTCTTTTTACCTGGGAATCATCTACTCCCTCTGGAACCTTGGCGGATATTTTGGATAATCCGGGAATCATATCCATAATTTGATTAAGCGGCCCCATTTTTTTCATCTGTTGCAGCTGTTCCATAAAATCTTCCAGGTCAAATGTGGCTGTTTCCATCTTCTTTTGTAACTTAGCAGCTTTGTCTTTATCGAATGAGGCTTCTGCCTTTTCAATAAAAGTTAACATGTCTCCCATACCTAATATACGTGATGCCATACGCTCCGGGTGGAAAGGTTCAAGAGCATCCGATTTTTCTCCGATTCCGACAAATTTAACAGGAACACCGGTT
The DNA here is from genome assembly GCA_002347295.1 of Dehalococcoidia bacterium UBA2247. GTDB lineage: Bacteria > Chloroflexota > Dehalococcoidia > UBA2247 > UBA2247 > UBA2247. The sequence continues at coordinate 85,094 of DDXZ01000005.1, forward strand.
ACTGATTTAATGGAGAGAGCGGCTCCACCACGTGCATCTCCGTCTAATTTAGTTAAAATCAAACCGGTTAAATCTACTTTTTTATTGAATTCATCCGCCACGTTAACCGCAGTCTGACCGGTCATAGCATCTACTACCAGTAAGGTCTCAGTTGGTTGAAGTTGCTCCTTAATATCTATCAGCTCCTTCATCATTTCTTCGTCTATTTGAAGGCGTCCGGCGGTATCTACAATTACCCAGGTGGCAGCTATTTCCCTGGCGTACTCTAAGCCATGTTTTGTAATGGACACGGGAGAAGCAGGTAATTTTTCCTGGTAAACCGGAATGTTTATTTGTTTACCCAGGGTTACTAATTGCTCAATAGCAGCAGGACGGTGCGTGTCAGCAGCGATCAATAAGCAACGGTGACCGGAGTTTTTGAGATGCACTGCTAATTTTGCTGATGTGGTAGTTTTTCCCGAACCTTGCAGTCCTACCAGCATTATTGTTGTGGGAGATTGGTTCGCATGATTTAATTTCTGTTGTTCGGCACCAAGAATAGAGGTAAGTTCTCCATTAACAATTTTAACTATTTGTTGCATGGGACTGAGACTTTGCATTACCTCTGTGGTGATGGCTTGTTCTCGTACATGTGCGATAAAATCTTTAACGACCTTAAGATTTACGTCGGCTTCGAGTAATGCCAGTCTTACTTCACGCAATGCCTCATCAATATCTTTTTCGGTAAGCCTACCTTTGTTGCCAAACTTTTTAAAGATATTTCCTAATCTCTGTGATAACAGGTCAAGCATGTATCTTCCTGAAACTTTCTATTTAAATATTCGATGGTGTATCATTTTGTCATTCTCAGGCTTGACCTGGGAATCCAGTGTGAATGTGATAACACCGCTTTGGAGATAATGCTTCTTGTTGTCAGCTTATCTCTCTTGCTGCCTATTTTCTTAAAACCATCCACTATTTCTTTGCCCCTGAATTCCCGCTCGGAGGCGGGAACGACAATGGAAGACGTTTCAAAATAATACACTACCAAATATTCAAATATTTCTTACTATAATTGTAGAAAGAGATAACAAATTTAAATTTTAAGAGATAAAAAGAGTCTATTCATGAACTTTTTTTACATAGACTTTTATTTCTCCCTTAGATTCCTCTACTCCCAGACATTCATGACCGGTAGCTTTGCACCAGGCCGGCATGTCCGCTTTTATTCCTTTGTCATCAGCCACTATCTCCAGGATTTCTCCGGTTTTCAACTGCTTAATTTTTTCGGCTGTCTTTACAATAGGCATAGGGCAATAGAGGCCGACACAATCTATACTCTCATCAGCCTTCATGATAATACTCCTGAATCATCCTTGTTTTATATGAATAATGTAACCTGAGATTCTTTTGCTTCATTTAAAAAATATGCTGCCCCTGCCATTTCACTGACTTCACTGCGAAAAGCATCTTCCGGCAGACCCATTAATGCGCATGTTGTTGTACATGGGGTTAGTTTAACTCCCATTTGATGAGACATGACAATCATTTCATCCAGGGATGGCATATTTATTTCTTTCATTAATTTTTTCATCATCCATGTGCCAACACCCAGCATATTAAATTTTGATAGTTTAATATGATCAGTGCCCCCCCTGTTAATAAGGTTGAATAATTTTCTTTTTATACCCCTGCTCTTTATTTTAGTGTTATTCTTTTTAATGATATTCAGGCCCCAGAAAGTAAAAAACATTTCTACTTCCATGTCCATGGTAGCACCTGTAGTAGCAAGCATAAAAGCAGCCAGCGCTTTATCCAGATTATCACTGAAGACCACTATTGTGAGCTTCTCTTTAGCGGACACTTCTGCTTCTCCTTATATTTTACTTTTTAATTTTAGTGCCGCATTTTGGGCATACATCTGTATCGCGAGACACCGGTTGATGACACTGAGGACAATAAAATATTGTCAGCTTGCATGGTTCGCAATACGGGAAGGAAGATTCGGCGATTTCCTTGTCGCAATAAGGGCAGGGCATCTCTTCTTTATTTATCTTATTCTTTTCAGCCATATTACTTTTCCCCCTTGTCTTTAGTTAGTCCCTTCTTTTTTGATAAATAATCCTCGATAGCTTTATGTAATGCCTGTGCCCCCAGATTGGAGCAGTGAAATTTGTTTTTTGGTAATCCTTCCAATTCTTGTGCTACTGACTGGGGAGTAATTTTCATCGCTTCATCCAGTGTCTTTCCCTTGGCCATTTCACTGACCATACTGGAAACGGCGATGGCTGCTCCACAACCAAAAGTTCTGAATTTTACATCTTCCAAACGGTCGTCCTTAACTTTAATATAGAAGGTCATCATATCTCCACAGATGGGATTACCTTCTTCCCCGACTCCATCCGGATTCTCAATCTCCCCTACATTACGGGGATTCATGAAATGATCCATCACTTTATCATTATATATTGGCATATTTATTTGCCTCCTTTGCCTTCTTTAATAAATTTAGCATAAAGTGGGGACATCTGACGTAGCCTTTCCACAATAGGCGGCAACGTATCTATCATATATTCCACATCATTAATATTATTATCTAAACCGATAGTACAAAGCAAAGAGCCTTGCGCTATCTCATGAGGTAATCCCATGGCAATAAGCACATGCGAAGCCTTTAGTGCTCGTGATGTGCATGCCGAACCGCTGGAAACAGCGATCCCTTTGCTGTTCAGGAGCATTAGCATTGATTCTCCTTCAATAAATTCTACACAAAAACTCGCATGTCCCGGGAGACGATGCTTCGGATGTCCCGTAACGATAACATGATTTATTTTATGAGGAAGTCCTTCCATTAATTCGTCACGTAATGGTATAAGTTGCTCCATCCGTTCAGAAAGATGAATACGGGCCAGTTCCGCTGCTTTACCCAGGCCGACAATAGCCGGAACATTTTCCGTACCGGCACGCCTTCCTCCCTCTTGTATTCCACCATCAAAGAAGGGTATGATGCGTACTCCCTTTTTAATCCATAGTGCACCGACTCCAACAGGACCGTAGAACTGATTTCCGGCCAGGCTCAGCGCATCAACCCCCAAATCACTGACATTAACCGGTATTGTTCCTGCGGTCGCTATAGCATCTGTGTGAAAAATAATATTGTTCTTTCTGGTTATTTCCGCAATTTCTTTTATTGGTTCTATTGTTCCGATTTCACCATTGGCGTGCATTATTGATACCAGTACCGTATCTTTACGGATGCTTTTTCTTATGTCATCCGGATTAACTATCCCATATTTATCTACAGGAACTTGTGTCAGTTCAAAACCCCATTTTTCTAATGTTTTTGCCGAATAGAGTATGGAAAAATGTTCTATTGCAGAAATGATAATGTGTTTTCCTTTGTTTTGTTGTGCTAATGCTAATCCTTTGACCGCAAAATTATTACTTTCTGTTCCCCCGCTGGTAAATATTATCTCTTCATTGTCAGCACCGATAAGAGCAGCCACCTGCGCTCGAGCAGTATCTACCGCTTCCCGTGGCAAATCGCCCCATTCATGCAGAGAAGATGGGTTTCCCACAATTTCCCCCAGATATGGGAGCATGACATCTTTCACTTCAGGAAGTGTTCTGGTTATTGCTGCGTTATCAAAATATATTTTTCTCATTCTCTTTTACCTATACCCAGCATTCTATCCACCGATTTTTTAGCCATGATACGAATATCTTCCGCTACTTTTACCTGTGGGGATAAATCTTCAAGCGACCAGAGAATCTTTTCTAATGTTATTTTCTTCATATTGGGGCATATGGCCTGTTCAGATAAGGGAACAAAAAGTTTTTCCGGATTGTCCTTTTTTAGACGGTGTATAATTCCGATTTCCGTACCGATAATGATTTGTTCCGCATTCGACTCTCTGGCAAATCTTATGATACCACCGGTACTTAATACTGCGTCTGCCAGTGCTATTACTTCCGGCCGGCATTCCGGATGAACAACAACTTTTGCCTCGGGATATTCTTCTTTACGTTGTATGATGTGTTCCGGCAATATTTTGGCATGTGTGGGACAATATCCCTGCCAGAGTATTATTTCCTTATCGCTTTTAGTGGAGACATAATGTCCCAGATATTTGTCAGGAACAAAGATAACTTTATTGCAATCAATGCTATTGACTATCTCGATAGCATTGGCGGAGGTACAACATATGTCCGATTCTGCTTTCACCCTGGCTGACGAGTTAATATAGCAAACTACAGGAATATCAGTAAACTCCTGTTTCTTTTCCCGCAAAGCATTGGCTGTTATCATATCTGCCATAGGACAGCCGGCATTTTTATCAGGAAGGAGAACAATTTTATCCGGATTCAGTATTGAAGCTGTCTCCGCCATAAAATGAACACCGCAAAATACAATGACTTCTGCATCTGTAGCCGCTGCTTTCCGGCTCAGTTCCAATGAATCACCGACAAAATCAGCAATATCCTGCACTTCTCCCAACTGATAATTATGTACCAGGATAATGGCTTTTCTCTTCTGTTTTAAATCTGCTATTTTTGCAGATAATTCATTACTATTTCCCACTTTTCTCCGAATGCTTTATTTAAGAAAAAACGATTGAACTGAATAGATTATACTCTGACATTATTTCACATATAATAATTATAACATAACTTTTGTTATGTCGATTAACTCAGTGGCTTATTCATGCTTAAAGTAATTATCGGGAAGAGTACAAAGAAAGCGAATAGTTATCAACAAGTTTTTTTTCTTAATGGAGATATAGTACGTAATTTTTTTACTATATCCGGTAATACATCCAGAACATATTCTACATCTTCAGTAGTGGTCCATTTTCCCATGGTGAATCGTAATGATCCACGTGCCTGTTCTGGCGACAAACCTGTACCGAGCAAGACATGTGATGGTTCATTGCTGGCTGAACTACAGGCAGAACCTGTGGAGGCGCAGATACCTTTCATATCCAGATTAACCAGTATCGCTTCTCCTTCTATAAATGCGATGCTAACATTAACATTATTAGGTAATCTCTGCTGCGGGTGGCCATTAAGTTGAACCTCATCAATATTTTCCAGGCCATGAATCAATTTATCACGGAGAGTAGTCAATCGGATTGCTTCTTGCTCCATTTCGTTTTGCGCTATTTCCGCAGCTTTTCCGAAACCAACGATGCCCGGTACATTTTCTGTTCCGGCACGTTTCTCCCTTTCTTGTTCTCCGCCGTGCATAAAAGAGGTAATTTTAGTTCCCTTCTTGATAAATAGTGCCCCTACTCCTTTAGGCCCGTATAACTTGTGTGCCGATATGGATAATAAATCTATACCCCATTCTTTAACATTTATCGGGATATGTCCTGTCGTTTGTACGGCATCTGTATGGAAACAGACACCTTCCTGGTGAGCTATCCGGCTTATTTCTGCTATCGGCTGAATGGTACCGATCTCATTATTGGCATGCATAATTGAGATAAGTATGGTCTTTTTTGTGATGGCGTCTCTAACATGGTCGGGATTAACCAGTCCATATTTATCTACGGGGAGATAGGTTACTCTATAGCCCATTTTCTCCAGGAAGCGGCATGTTTCTATGACTGCGTGGTGTTCAATGCAGCTGGTTATAATATGATTGCCTTTGCTCTTATTAGCGTAAACAACACCTTTAATCGCAAAATTATCTGCCTCCGTACCGCCACTGGTAAATATTATCTCATCGGACTGAGCGCCGATTAGCTGAGATACATTATTTCGTGCTTGTTCAACGGCTTGTCTTGCTTCTTGTCCACAGAAATATATACTGGAAGGATTACCAAAAACATTGCCAAAATAAGGCATCATTGCTGCCACTACTTCCGGGTCTACCGGTGTTGTGGCGGCATAATCAAGATAAATACGTCTCATTGATATAACCTCTTCTGGTCTTCTCCGAAGAATGTACCCTTTACAAATGCGAAATTACGTTTTACTTTATCCTTACCGGCGACAATATCCATATGTCCCGGGAGCAAGTAATCAACATCAAGTTGAGATATACGGTCAATACTCTGCTCGAGTAAATTAATATCTCCCCCGGGTAAATCAGTTCTACCGATACTAACCATAAAAATAACATCACCTGTTATTAATACTTTTGATTCCTTCCAGTAGAGACATATTGATTCCGGTGAATGCCCCGGTGTATGCAATACATTTAAGGGTATTCCTCCTGCATCGATTACATCGCCATCTTTTAGCAATAAATCAGGTTTAAATTCTATCGGTTTTAATCCTAGTATTCGCCCTATAGGACCCTGTGTCAGTTTATTATAGGAATCTGTGTTCTCATATATGGCAATTTTAGCCTTTCCTTTATTAATGGAAGAAGCTGCCCCAAAATGGTCCGGATGAGCATGTGTAATGATTATTTGTTCAATGTCATCCATGCTAAACCCATCCGTCTTCATAGAAGAGCTAAGTTGTTCCAGACATGACTCGCCGTACTCATTGGTAACATGTCCCGGATCTACCAGGGTTAAAGTCTTTCCGCTAATAAGATAACTGTTACAGTTATTTCCCATTCCTTGCCAGAGGTAATAGTATAGATTTGGTAACAAACGCATTCTTTATCATCCTTCTTTATTAATTATTGTTATGTAATGATTGTTTATTTTAACATATTATATTTTTATTGGATATCGATTTGCTACTAACTTGTTCCATTATTTAACGCGATGTATACTATTTTATCAAGCCCATCCCAATGTTATGTCAATATTAAAGATATATTTATTGGTATTTGTTGGGTTTTATAATCGCGAATTATTTTTTAGGAGATGTTACATGAGTATTGATCCGGAACTTGTACGTCAAGTAAAAGAACTTAAGATGGATTTCAAGGATAAACCTCAACCGGAGTTGCTTATTCGAATATCCAACAATAACAAGGATGTAAATTTCGAAGTGGAAACGGTTACCGCTGAATTTACATCACTTTGTCCGTTAAACTTGTTTCAACCTGATTATGCCACGATATCTCTTAAATATAAACCTGATGCCTGGCTGGTAGAACTTAAGTCTTTAAAATTTTACTTTACTTCATACCGGATGTGCCCTGTTTTCCATGAGGACGTTCCTGCAATGATAATGAAAGATTTGATTAAGTTGCTTACCCCCAGAGAAATGGAAGTAACCGGATATTTTACTATTAGAGGCGGTATAAAAACGACAGTGAAAGCAGAATACCATAGATGAGCTTTACACAGAAGAGATTATGAAATTTGTTCGCTCGGTACCAATATTATTTAAGGAAAAATACGATAGTGCCGTTCTCAGTTTGCGCACCTTACTGATTATTACTACCGGTCTTTTTTGTGCCGGTATCATATCCGGATTATTTCTCCCTGTAGAGAATTTTACGTTCTTGTCTGAAGAGATATCTGCTCTGGAGCAGTTATCACAAACGCTACAGCCTTTTAAGCTGTCTACCATGGTATTTATTTATCTGAAAAACGTTTCCGCTTTAGTGATAAGTTTATTATTAAGTCCTTTGCTTTGTTTGATGCCGGCCTTCTCTCTTTTACTTAACGGATGGGTGATATCGTTCGTGGCTTTACCTCTAGTTCAATATGGAGCTGGCTCTCTGTTAATCGCAGGCATATTACCACACGGAATTTTTGAAATACCTGCCTTTATTCTAGGGGAAGCTATTGCTCTCGGTTTTGGGTTATCAGCGCTCTCCACACTAAGAAGTAAAAAATGGGGTAATTTAAAAACCGTATTTTTTCAGAGTCTGCGATTTCTTGTTATTGCCATTATTCTATTGATTCCGGCAGCATTTATTGAGACTTTTGTTACACCGCGCTTGATAGCATATCTTCTCTAGTTTTGTTTTAATACACACGTGCTCTGACATATTGAGAGATACTAACCGGGATTTCCCATATCAAGCCGGGGGTATAGACAGGTTTCTATGGTAAAATAGCCTCAAAAGCCCCTTGTTTAGCCACATTAGGTGAGGCTAATTGGAGGAACCCAATGGGTGAAAAGACCAGGGAGACATTGAAGCTTCAATTCGATAAGCGGCTTAGGCTAGAGTTCCATGGGGCCAGGATTACCTCGGATGCAGGGTTGCTGGCCTGCCGAGAACTGGATGGAGCACTGGGATTGACGGAGATGGCACCGATCTATCTTCAAGAGACCCGTGGTGGCAGGAATGTGCAGCATGAGCTGGTGCCCCTGATACGGCAGTCAGTGTATAGCCCGCTTGGCGGGATATGAAGACACCAATGACGCCATGAGATTGGCCCGAGATCCTGCTATGCAGGCGGTGATCGGGCGCCGGGCGTTGGAGAAGCAGGCTGCCCGTACCAACACCTTGAGCCGGTTTGAGACTGAAGTCCTTATTACCAAGGAGAACCAGAAGGGGCTGGAGCAACTGAATGCTGCATGGGGTAGATCGGGCCATGATGCGAA
>DDXZ01000065.1 GCA_002347295.1 Dehalococcoidia bacterium UBA2247
GACTTATCGGCAATAATCAAGCGCTATAAAGATGAAGACCGTGGTTATCCGCCATATCATCCGGTAATGATGGTAAAGATACTGCTTTATGCCTACTGTATCGGCGTGCCATCATCGCGTAAGATCGCGAAGAGGCTGGAGGAAGATGTCAGCTTCAGGGTACTGGCGGCCAATAATACTCCCGACTTTCGCACTATATCAGATTTTCGAAAAGATCATCTAAAAGCTCTCGCCGGGTTATTTTTGCAGGTGCTCAAACTCTGCCAGAAGGCAGGGTTGGTAAAGCTGGGACATGTAGCTCTGGACGGTACCAAGATAAAAGCCAACGCTTCTAAACATAAGGCCATGAGTTACAAGCGGCACCGCGAGGAAGGATACGAAGGGTCTATCAATTGCAGATAGGATGCGGCGTAAACTAAGGACAAAGGAAGGGCGGGCTCGCTACGGGCTAAGGAAGGAATTACCTGAGCCGGTTTTCGGCCAGATCAAACAGGCAAGAGGCTTCCGTCAGTTCCTGATGCGGGGGAAAAAGAAGGCCAAGGGTGAGTGGCAAATTATCGGCACCGGGCACAACATACTCAAACTGTTCGTTGCATGGCGCAACGGATTAGTCGGGACAGCTTTTTGAGAATGAGGAGCCTCAATTAGCCGTGGTCTAAGGCTATCTGCATGACCATTTTTCAAAATAGCGAGCTTATGGATCATTGCCACAGGAAGCAAAAATAATTTAGCTGGTTTATTGGTTAAAGTAACCTTGATATCGCAGACTGTAGAGATTGTTATAACTTGTTAGTCGGACAAACTCCTAGCGTGATGACCTCCTCACAATGACAATAAGAAAGCGGAAATGATAGTAGGGAGAGTATCTTAGAACATTTGCTATTATAATTTTGTTATTATTTTGGATTTCGTATTTAGTGCTTCGGATTTACTCAAATAGCGGGGTGTTTGAAAATCCAGTATTCCAGGCTGTCAACAAGGGCGAGCCAGCTGGCTTCAATGACGTTGCTGGAGCTGCCGACGGTACGCCAGTAGCTGCTGCCATCAGTGGATTCGATGAGAACCCGTACCTGAGAAGCCGTACCGGAGTTTTCTTCCAGAATACGTACTTTGTAGTCCACCAATTCAATAGTGGAAAGAGCAGGGTAGAAGCAGAGGAGCGCTTTGCGTAAGGCAGCGTCAAGGGCGTTGACGGGGCCGTTTCCTTCCGCGACGGTATGAACGATCTCATCACCTACTTTTACTTTGACCATAGCTTCCGAGAGCATTTCTTCCTTATTACCATTTTTACTGTTTACCGTGGGCGGACGGCGTCTTTTTTCTACAATCACCATGAAGTCCACCAGTTCGAAGGGCGGGTGATAGTCTGGTTGGCTGCGCCGGATGAGTACTTCAAAGGAGCCCTCCGCATCTTCGTACTGAAAACCTTCATTTTCCAGAGCTTTTATCTGGTTCAAGATATCGCGCGTTTTCCGATCGTCGGGAAGGAGAGTCAGGCCGTGCTCTTTGGCTTTATAGATAATACTGCCCATCCCGGAAAGCTCGGAGACAACTATGCGGCTCTGGTTGCCTACCAGCGCTGGATTGATGTGTTGGTAGCTTTTGTTCCATTTCATCATGGCGGAAGCATGGAAGCCGCCTTTGTGAGTGAAGGAACTGGCGCCGACATAAGGAGCATATTTGCTCAGACTGAGATTGGCCAGTTCACTGACATAACGGCAGACGCTGCTCAATTTGGCAAGCTGCTCATTACTGATAGTTTCCATCCCCATTTTGAGTTTCAGAGTGGGGATGATAGAACTGAGATTGGCATTACCACAGCGTTCGCCATAGCCATTTATCGTGCCCTGTACCTGTATAACACCACACTGGACGGCCATGAGACTGTTGGCCACGGCAACATCACCATCGTTATGGGTGTGAATACCCAAAGGCGTAATGATAGTTTTACGAACATCAACAATGATACCCACTATTTCCTGGGGTAAGGTGCCGCCATTGGTATCACAGAGGACGAGACAGTCTGCCCCGGCCTCTGCTGCCGCCTTGAGTGTCTTTACAGCGTAATCGGCATTACTCTTGTAACCATCGAAAAAATGCTCTGCATCGAAGAAGACGGTGATTCCCTTCGATTTGAGATAACGGATGGAATCGGTAATCATGGCCACATTTTCTTCCAGAGTAGTTTCCAGGACATCGATTACCTGCCGGTCCCAACTTTTTCCTACCAGGGTAACGACTTTAGTGCCGGCAGCGAAGAGGGCTTTAAGATTGGCGTCATCTTCCGCTTTGCTACCGGGGCGGCGAGTGCTTCCAAAGGCAACCACAGTTGCATGGTCTAATTTCAGGTTGCGGGTGCGTTCAAAGAACTCGGCATCTTTGGGATTAGAACCAGGCCAGCCGCCTTCAATGTAATCTATTCCCAGTTCGTCGAGTTTACGGGCAATTTTTATTTTGTCATCTACCGTGAAGGAAATACCTTCCTGCTGCGCACCGTCGCGCAGGGTAGTGTCATATAATTGCACCCGCGGCATTTTCTTATTTACCTCTCACTGATTTAGTAAGGATGTCGCCCATTTCCTGGGTTTTTACCGTTTTTTTACCGGGTTCCTTGATGTCAGGACAGCGATAATTACTTTTCAGAACATTTTCTACGGCCAGTTCGATAACTTCTGCTTCTGCCAGAAGGTTAAAAGAGTAACGCAGCATCATGGCGATACTCATAATGGTGCCAATAGGATTAGCAATACCCTGACCAGCAATATCGGGAGCACTGCCATGAATGGGCTCGTACATACCGAAGGCACAGGTGCCGGGTGCGGGAATTTCGGCCAGGCTGGCAGAAGGCATCATACCCATGGAACCGGAGAGCATGGAAGCTTCATCGGTAAGGATATCACCGAACATATTTTCTGTGACTATGACATCAAAGATGGCCGGACTTTGAATAAGTCGCATAGAACAGGCATCGACAAGGATGTGGTCCAGTTTAACATCAGGATAATCGACAGCAACTTCATTCGCTACCTGCCGCCAGAGACGGGATGACTGCAATACGTTGGCTTTATCTACCGAAGTGAGTTTCTTGCGTCTTCCTTGTGCCAGTTCAAAGCCGACACGGACAATACGCGCAATTTCCTGTTCGGAATAAGCGAGAGTATCTACGGCTTTCCGGCCGCGGGCGGTTGTCCACTGTTTTTTCGGTTTGGCAAAGTACAGTCCGCCGGTAAGTTCGCGTACCACTACCATATCTACACCTTTTAATACTTCCGGTTTGATCGGGGTGGAATTAATTAATTCTGGGTAGACTTTTACGGGACGTAAATTGGCATAAAGACCGAGACCGCCGCGCAGGGCAAGGAGACCGTCTTCCGGATGTACCTTTGCCTTGGGGTCGTCCCACTTGGGACCGCCTACGGGTCCTTTAAGAACGGCGTCACTTTCGTGACAAGCATCAAGTGTTGCCTGGGGAAGAGCAGAACCGGTCTTATCAATAGCCAGACCACCGATTAATTGATAATAGAAATTAAAGTCATGACCGAATCTTTCTCCGATGGCCTCGAGGACTTTGATTCCTTCGGAAATAACTTCAGGTCCAATACCGTCGCCGGGTAAAACTGTAATATCGAATTGCATGTCACGCCCTCTGCAACTTGTTTTTAGTATATTCAATCAAACCGCCGGAAGAGATGAGCTCCAACATAAACGGGGGATATGGCTTTGCGGTGAATTTCTTGCTTTTGGTGAGATTTTTAATTTCTCCGGTGGAGAGTTCTACTTCCAGAACATCACCGTTATCGGTGTTTTTGACGGCTTCTTCACATTCCAGAATGGGTAAGCCGATGTTTAAAGCATTACGATAAAATATGCGGGCAAAGCTGGAAGCGATGACGCAGGATATCTCTGCCGCTTTGATGGCGAGAGGAGCATGTTCCCGGGAGGAACCGCATCCGAAATTAGCTCCGGCGACGATGATATCGCCCGGCTTTACTTTCTTGACGAACTCGGCGTCAATGTCTTCCATGCAGTGTTTAGCCAGGTCTTTCGGTTCGGAAAGACTGAGGTGGCGGGCCGGGATAATAACATCAGTATCCACATTTGCGCCATATTTATGAACTGTACCCTTTAATGCCATTCCGATCTCCTTATTATTTTTTCTGATTATTGCGTGAAGTATAGCCGATAGTATAATGTCAATCAAGCGTCAGGAATGATTTTTGATATGAGGTTATTTGTAGTTTACAGTGGAGGATAGCTCTTAGCTTTCAGGGGGTTAGTAAACAGTTAATAGTTTGTAATACCCCCCCCGCTAGCAACTTCATCACTACGCTCCTCCAGTATGACAAATGCTATGAGATTGAGATGCTTCACACACATTGCAGGCCGCCAAAATCCTCCATATTATTATATAATTTATTTAATTTGCAGTTATCCGGCATGCGATGTATCATCACAGCTTATAAAATGATATTAGATCTTTATTCAATCCAGAAGGACACGACAGTTTGCCTCAAATAAATAAACCCCGCTCCCGCATCTTTTATGGCTACTGGATACTACTGGTTTGCTTCATCTGTCAGGTAGTTACCCATGGAAGTGTCAGTTATTCCTTTAGCCTGTTCGTTATCCCTCTGGACAATGAATTCGGTTGGAGCAGAGCAGTTATTATGACCGGCAACATACTAACCATGCTTACTTCCGGGATAGGTTCTCCCATAGTGGGACGTCTGACACAAAAATACGATATAAAATATGTGATTGCAGGCGGAGCAATAACATTAGGATCGGGATTTATCTTACTCAGCCTGACCCGGGCGTTATGGCAGTTTTATACGGCATATATCATTGTCGGCCTGGGATTCGCTGCTACCGGTGTTATTCCCACCAGTATGGTTATCATGAACTGGTTTAAGAAACGCCAGGGACTCGCCATCGGTATACTGGGAACCGGTATTGGAGTCGGCGGTTTTGTTATGCCATTGTTGCTGGGAGCTCATATTATTCCGGACTTTGGTTGGCGCAATGGTTATCTCGTCTGCGGTATTATCAGTATGGCTGTTATTATTCCTCTGTCGCTCAAATTAATTAAATTACGACCGGAAGAAATGGGGGAATTGCCGGATAACGGAGATATTGCCGCAGAAAAAAAGAAAAATGGCCGGGCGAAAAATATCGTACAGAATTATACTCTGAAACAGGCCCGTAAAACCGGCGCTTTCTGGCTCATCGCCATTGGTTTCGTGGCTTTTTCCATTGCCAATAATAATACTTTCCAGAACCATGTCCCCCACCTCCAGGAAATCGGTTTCCCGGCAGTTGTTTCCGCAACAGCATTAAGCTTGGTGGGTATCGGTAGTGCCGTGAGTAAATTTGTCTTTGGATGTCTCAGTGATTATATTCCCCCCAAGTTTATCCTTATTATCGGTAGCGTTCTGCAAGCAATTGCTACCGCTATACTGATAAATGTTTCTCCTGAATCCTCTCATATCGCCCTGTGGATATATGCCACTCTCCTGGGACTGGGACTGGGAAGCTGGCTACCTGCCCTGACCATGAATACCAGCGGCACCTTCGGGTTGGTAGAATACGGTGTTATCTTTGGTATTTACAACATGCTCTTTATGGCAAGTGGCGCTTTCGGACCATGGCTGGGTGGACGTATTTTCGATGTTACCGGCAGCTATCACCTGTCATTTGTTATCGGATTATTCCTCTATGCTGTAGCTATTATCTCCATGTTATTGATACGCCGGCCGAAGAAACCCGGCCTAGTATTTAAATCCGGAGAACGCTCGGATGATTAATTTTACTAAGAAACCTCTGAATAAGCTATTGATAATGGATATTTAAAGACTATGTTCTTTCAAATCAATTTATAAACGGCGTTTTTGTGGTTTTTATCGCATTTTTACACTCTTGTTGCCCATCTTTTAGCCCTATTTGAGGTTTTCTTCCTCATGTAGGCATACTTACCCCTTAATCATCGGTATTTCCCGACGTACCATGTACCGGTTCGCCAGCATAAACAGACTAAAAACCTGTATCGCATTTTTGTATCAGCCTTTGTATCGTACCTTTCGATATTTCCACAGATGTTTTACCACCTGAAACGCATGCTCTCCTTTAGCCCATACTTTGCCATACCGGTGATTATACTCTTTATCTTCTTCGGTGAGCGGTTCCCCTCTGTATGCCTTCCTCTTAAC
>DDXZ01000013.1 GCA_002347295.1 Dehalococcoidia bacterium UBA2247
AGGAGTTATTACTAAACCATTTTTATGACCAGATCTTCCATTTTATTACCTCGCCTTATATTATATCTCCAGGATTACTCTCTGCCAGTATAAAACAAATCAGGGTGTTAGTATGATAAATAATACATGTAAAGGCAAAATAACCTCAAGTTTTCGGTGCTGTGCCAAGACATGGTATCCACTCCAGGGTCCCAATCGGACTGAGACATTATCCAGCATGAAAGGGATAGTGAATTTTATCTTATCAGGCTGTCTAAAAACCTTTTCTGCCCGAGACTGAGCGTCGACCATCAATCATCCCGCATCTTAATCCTTATCTCTTAAAGCCTACCACCCTTTTTGACTTCTTTTACTCGCTTTTGAGTTTAAGGTTTACACCGCAGCCCCGACCAAGGTCAATTGTTCTTCTCCGTATCCCGGCACAGCCTCTTCAATCGGCTGATCATACTTCCCAGACAAACTGACTGTACCCTCGAGCACTCTCTTGGTAATCTTCTTCACGTTGTGTACCAGACACAATAGTGAAAATTCACCCCGCACTTTCACCGAGCCACGCAGGTCCATCGATGTCTTCCTGCTATTCCATTTTATATCTCCGAAAACCGGTCCCACCGTGTATCCCCGCTGGGTATAGATCCGTTTTCCCTCTTCGCTTCTCCGCTTTTCTCTCATCGCCTCCATAAGCGGCTCGCGCCTATCCCGACTTACCGTGCGTGCCTTTCCTGTGGTACATCGCTTCCTTACGGGCACTCCCGGCAAGATTCCCCTCACGCTGCTACACCACCCATCGTTGCGACTCCTTACCTTCCGGGCAAATGCAGGTATCTCTCTCGCCTCGTCAGACTGTATTCCCTGAATATCTTCATCCGCCATTACCTCCGCGAGAAACATCTTCTATACACATTATACCCCGTCTGCCCTATCACCACCTGCCTCTCCAGCGGACTTTTGGGACAGTCTGTTTGAATTTATTAATAGCGACAAGCCCTGAATGAAAATCAAGGCTTGTTTTTATACATCGGAAGTGGATTTATTTGAACTTGACGCATTATCGCTGCATGTATAGTATTATTCTTGCAGAAAATAATATTACATACCAAGGAGTATAAAACATAATTTATGATTGTCGGAATGAGAGCTGGTGCAACAAAAATTGAAATTGATGATGTTATTCAGCGGGCAAATTCGCTAGGGTTGCAGACGCAACTTAATCTTGGGAGTGATAGAACGGTAATTGCTATTCTGGGAAGTAATACCGGACGATTATCCACTGATATTTTTGCTGTTCTTCCTGGTGTAGAGACGGTCACCAGGATTATGAAGCCCTATAAATTGGCGGCGCATGAGTTTAAGGAAGGTTCCAGTATTGTTTCTATCGGAGGAGTGACAATTGGTGGTAACGGGATTGTGGTAATAGCAGGTCCCTGTGCCGTAGAAAATGAAACCCAGTTATTTGCTGCTGCCGATGTGGTAAAAAAAGCAGGAGCGAATATATTGCGGGGCGGCGCTTTTAAGCCGCGTACTTCCCCCTTTAGTTTTCAGGGTATGGAAAAAGCAGGGCTGGAGCTCCTGGCACGTGCCCGGGAAAAGTTTGGTTTACCGGTAGTTACCGAAGTGGTTGATTCAGGGGATGTAAAACTTGTTTCTCAGTATGCCGATATTTTGCAGGTGGGCGCACGTAATATGCAGAACTTTAGTCTTTTGAAGAATGTCGGTAAAAGTAAATGTCCTGTTATTCTTAAAAGGGGATTATCATCTACTGTTACCGAATGGCTAACGGCGGCGGATTATCTTTTGGCAGAGGGAAATACTCAGGTTATCCTCTGTGAAAGAGGAATAAGGACGTTTGAAGATACCATCCGGTTTTCTCTGGATATCAGCTCCATACCTGTGGTAAAAAAGTCGAGTCATCTGCCGATTATAGTTGACCCGAGCCATGCCAGTGGACATTATTCTCTGGTGCCGGCCATAGCTAAAGCGGCTATTGCTGCGGGCGCAGATGGACTGCTTATTGAAGTCCATCCTAATCCCAAAGAAGCACTGGTGGATGGATTACAATCGCTTACTCCCTCCGATTTTACACGACTTATGCAGGAATTACGTCCTGTTGCAGCGGCGGTAGGCAGATGTCTGGTATAGTTTTTCTTGCATCGTATTATGTCTGGAGAGTGATACCGTATATGGTTTTCTATTTGCTTCCGAAAGATGTCCATGTCTGAGGTTTATAGAACATAGTTTTCCGGGAAACAGGCATATTTTTTCTGCTATGGTCAACAGTGTGTCGGGTAATATCTGCCGGATTGTTGTAATAAGCCCATGTTTGCGGTTTGTTCAGGCGTCCCTGTCTGGAATTAGCATTCTTCATTCGTGAATTGGCACTGGTATGGGTGATACTATCGTAATTCTTGTTGAAGTTATCCCATTCGGAAGGTTTATTAAAGAGACCCTGTTTATTAGAAGAAGATTTGTGGCGAGTTTGTGACAGGCCTGGTTTCGAAGTTTCTGCTTTATTGCTGAACCCGCCCCATGCACTGGAGTTATTGTACAGGGCTTCTCTGATTTGAACTATTTTCCCCGCTTTACCGGCAGACCTGGTGGCTATTGTTTGACCGTTGTATTTCATCCAGATTTCCGGTTTATGAAAAAGACCGTCTCGTGACGCTCCATTTTTATTTTTTTTATTTCGGGAAGTGACTTTATCCGGAGTAGATTTACTGGTAAACCCTGTCCATAATTCCGGTTTATTTACTATTGGCATCCGTGTTGCGGCAATGTCTGTTTTAGGGTTAGTAGTAATAGGTATGGGAATACCCAGTGGACTGCTGAATAATTTCCAGGCTTGTGGCCGGTGGAGCAACCCCTGTTCTGCTGGCAAAATTGAGGGAGCATCTTTCTCTGTATTGCTGTTAAAATTATTTCTAAATTGTGCCCATGCCCATGGTGTGTGGTATAAACCAGATCTTAACAATCCGGCGGAGACAGGAGAAAGCCAGGAGTCTGCGGTAGAACCGGCCTCCGTTTGCTTTTGAGGTATATCTTTCAGTTCCTTTAATTTCGGGAAAACAAGAGCAATAATCACAAATCCGACAATACCGGAGAGCAGAAAGAGGCTGAGAATATTGTAACCTCGAATAGCCGGTATGATATTAATAAATCCCATTCCTGCCAGTGCTCCCAGTGACATGGCAAGAGTCATCAGGGCACGATGGAAAATTGTGTATTGCAGTCTTTTCTCGGATGGTGCTGCTTTGTAAATCAGGTTATAGCTGCACAGGTCAAAACCAGCCCACATTACTCCATTAAATAACTGAATAATTAATAAAAGGTAAATATTGGCTGATGTCAGCATGAGAAGACGATATACGAAAATTAATGGTGTAACAATTGTTATTACCTTAAAGTTGCCCAATTTATCCGAATATTTTCCCCAGAAGGTAACGCTGATAATACGGGCGAGATAGGAAGCCATCAGCAGACTGGTATATTGCGTGTAGCTGAATTTCAGGTCGGTCAAGATATAGACGGAGAAGAATGGCGTGGATAATTCTACAGAGAACCAGACCAGAGCACAAAAGAGGATGAATTTTCCGATGCTTTTAGTTTTCGCTTCTGTAATAAAGTCGCGTATCTTTAAATTCATTTCTTGTCTGGAGCTGTTAGTGGGTTCCTTGACAAGAAAATAAAGAGAGAAACAACCCATAGCGCCGATGAACGCCATTATAAAGACAAAAGAAAATCCCATGAATGCCGTGCTCTCGTAGGCGTCAAGCATACGTCCCATGATAAAGAAGGTTACCAGATAAGCAGCATTGGATATGGCAGAGCGGATACTGAGGTAACGTCCCATGCCGCTTGTGGGGATAATATCAATCAATAAATTATCCCGGATGGGGGCAGCCAGCAATGCTGGTATCAGGTTAATAACCCAGAAGAGAATGAGCCAGTTAGGATTAATAGGACCGATAAAGAGGGCGATGATAACAAGAGGGACCCAGGTAATAGCATCGAAGAAACCGAGCAGAATGACAGCCTTTCTTCGTGAGCCGGTTTTTTCAATAACGGCAGGTACTTTAAAGTAGAGAAGACTGGCCACCATATGAATGACAGCGCTTGACATAGCCACATTTTGAGCGGAAGCTCCTGAGGCAATTAAGGAAGCAGCCTGATAGGCATCGCCGGCATTTTCCATACCTGCCGCGGCTGATTCGCCATGAAATACTTTCAGACTGCGGTCCTTTTTTATTATCTGCGCTGGCATATATTAGGAGAACCTCTTAAATACAATGAGCCCCTACGAACCACGCCAAAACGAAGGTCGTAGGGGCTACACCTTTATGAGATGAATTCTACTGCGACTGATATAAGCTGTCAATAGATATTATGTAACCGCAATCCGTGGATTCTTTTTACACCATGAAAATAATATGCTGTTCGGCACATGAGAAATTAAAATTATTGCTTATACAGTTTCAAAAATCCTGTCCGGACGGCGCTGAAGACCGATGTGCCACTTTTACAGCAGTTTCTACCTATTTTGGGACATATTTGTTTTCAGATAGACGTCAGACTATCTTAAAATTACCCTA
>DDXZ01000002.1 GCA_002347295.1 Dehalococcoidia bacterium UBA2247
TTGGCGGGATATGAAGACACCAATAACGCCGTGAGATGGGTAAGCTGCTAATTAAGGCTTCGACTTTTCATAAGAAAGCTGGAGAGAAGGACGAACGATATAAGTTCTTTCTCAGTTTGACTGCCTGTAGTTTGACATAATACACGCCATAATTTCAGAAATTAGAACTTTTAAGCCATGGAGGTGGACAAAAAATGACATTGGAATATGCTAAAAAGTGCCGGGAAGCTTATTCATTAGGTAAAGAAAAAGAATATATAAAGTGCATACTTGACAGTGCGGATGAGTTCGCCGAGAGGAATCCCAGGGGAACTGACAAACATACTGTCATACGTGGTACTAAGGCTCTGGTCGAGTTACAATCACGGTTCCCTGCCGGTGTTCCCAGAGAAGCAATCCGCGAACGGGCGGGATTCACCACATACAAGGGGACCGGTCTGTGGCCCTGGCTGAATAAACCCGAAAGAATTGAGGTTGTGAAGAATACAGGAGGCGCCAAATACGTCATTGTGAACCAATTTCGCCAGGCACTCGTGGACACATTTTCTTGTGGTGGGGGAAACCCAGTTTCAGGGAGTTCTAGTTAAAGTAGGAAAAATAACCAAAAATAGTTTAACACGGATAACAGATTTTATTTATCGTCCCGGGAGTATTTTGAGTCTATGAACATCTAACATGAAAGTTCCACCTCGAACGAATGCGATGACAAAATCCCTTATTGGTGTAAGAGCGTCGAAATATTAAGACTGAGTGTTAATTATTTAAGAAATGCTTCCGCACTTCTCCATGTCCCAGCATGTTTGAAAATTTTCTGTAATTATTCTTTTCGTATCGTATTCTGCCAGCAATTATCGCCGGGTGAATCCTCAATTTATTGGCAAGCTCCACTATTTGAAGCTGTCTAGGAATGTTATCTGCAGAAAGATCTATCGTTGTCCATGATTCACTGGGAATTAATGCTTCTTGCGCTAAATGGTCTGCCTGTTCTTCTATGCTGTCCTCTTTGTTGTCCCCGTATTTACGTAAATCTAAGTCGTCTATGATTAAGCTCGTGCCATCCATTCCTAAATGTTTGGTCAAGTGTGCCAATTCATGTAACAGACAAAACCAAAAGTTGTCTATACGGTCATAACGTAAGGTTAATCCGACTACAGGATTTTTTTGGGGAGGGGCAATTACGGCTCCATCTAGATACGTTTTGCTTAGATGCTCAAGAGCCACCAGATGAATTCCATGCTTTTCTAAATACTCTTTCGCTAGTGCGGGACCATCCTCAAAATAACTCAGCTTAGCTATGTCGTGAAGGAAACTATCATTAATCGTCCCTTGTACATATTGACTAGACAACGGTTTTCTATTGGCAATTTCCAGAACTTTTAAGCACCATGCAGTTAAAGCATAGGAGTCGTTTTTTGCGTTTTCTCTAGCGCTTTTGCTACGGCGGAAAAGGCAGCATTTTACCGACTTCATACCTCCTGCGTTTCCTATTAAATTCCTGATGATCTCCTCCCCGTGCATTTTAAAATCTGGCGTTACTGGAATCCACCCCTTGTTCATCATCTCTTTAATTGGAAACTTCTCATACTCCAAGTGAGGGTCATCCTCGGTAGAAAGCGCATCGTATTCATGCAAAAGAACCTCTGAAGGAATCCCCAAACCTTTGCTTAAGGCTCTGATCATAGACAGACTCAAGTTTCTCTTTCTATTCAGTATTTCAGATACTTTGCTCCTACTCCCGACGAACGGGATAAGGTCTTGTTGATTCAATCCAAGTTGTTCCATACGAAATTTGACGGCACTCACAGGGTCTGGCATGCTGATTTCGTAGTGTTTATCTTCATAAACCTCTATAAGAGTGCTTAAGAGTTCAAGTTCATCAAACTCCGAAGTCCCAGGTTCTGCATCCATAAGCTTGTCAACATGGTCAAGAGCGAGATTATAATCCTCCTCTGTCTTAATCACTTTTTGCGTAATCATATCTCCTCCGCATTTATCATATCGTATTCCTTGTGGGTTCCAACAAATCTGATGTATGCTACCTGTGCTTCATAATTTATTTTTACCACCAACCTATATTTGTTCCCACCAATATTGAAAACAATACGACTATTCTTCAAAATACTTGCATTTCTATACTGTTCTTTAATCTTTGCCGGTGAATCCCAAATAGCTCTTTTGGCCTCGTGATACCATGCTTCCAGAGGGTCTTTGGAATTATGGTACTCAGGTGTTTCGTAGAACTTTTTCAGAGTTGACCTTGCAATTACCCTCATCGTGAAATAATAACATATGTTCCCATAAATGTCAATATATTATGTTCCCAATATGGGAATAGCATGAAAACGCTTTCTGCGTATTTCAGTTTTATAGCCATCATTAATGACTTTTAAAGTGGAGGAGCACTCGGTTAGACAGAGAAAAATGAGTTTGGGCGGAGTTCTTTACTAGTCCAGTTCCAAAGAATCACCACCATCCGATCATAGTGTCTGTTCTTCGTCATTGCACTACCCACGGGTGGGCTACGAGGAAGGTTCGCTAGGCGGTTGTTCCAGGTGTCCGAGTTCCATCCATTAGTAGACCGTAAGTAGACGGGAAGTGTGACATGACCAAGAGCGCAATAAATCCGTTCTCTGGTATAATAACTTCGATGACGTTTTCGAAACATAGCCTTGTGGCTTATAAAAACAGTCCTGCACTGGTAATCGAGAACAGCCCGGATCTGCAAATTGAGTTGGAAGATGGCAAGACACAAAGAGTTCGTTCCAAGGATATAATCCTGATCCATACTGGGCCGATTCTTAATTTTGCTTTCCTTGAACCTCAATCGGGAGATACAGAGACTGCCTGGGAAATCCTATCAAATGAAACTGTGACTCTTCGCCAACTCGCCGAACTTGCTTTCGGAGAGTACACGCCATCCACGGCATGGGAAGCATGGCAACTAGTATGTGATAGCCTCTATTTTCAGGGTACTCCTGATTGTATAACGGCCTGTTCCCGGGAAGAAGTCTCGAAAAGGAAAGACGCTCGACAGATAAGACAGTCCCAGCGGGTCGCATGGACAGGATTTTTGGCTCGCGTAGCGAACCGACAAGTAACTTCAGAAGATTACCCCTATCTGGCGGAAGTCGAAGCCATGGCTCTTGGTAAAGCCCAAGAAAGCCGGGTACTGCGTGAGCTTGGTCGCAGTCAGAATCCACAAAATGCGCACTCATTATTATTGGATCTGGGATATTGGAACAACAGGTTTAATCCGTATCCGAAGCGCTTCGGGGTTTCTCTATCCCCTCCCGTGTTTAATCTACCGGAGTTGCCTGAAGAAGACCGGGTGGATCTGACTCACCTCCCGGCGTTTGCTATCGACAATGCATGGACAACAGACCCTGACGACGCCCTGAGTTGGGACGGGCCCAATCGTTTATGGGTTCATGTTGCTGACGTAGCGGCCATTGTCTCTCCCGACAGCCCGGCGGATCTTGAGGCACGTAATCGTGCGGCCAGCCTTTACTTGCCGGAAATGACCGTACCGATGTTGCCAGATGTCGCCAGGGAACGGTTGGCATTAGGCATCGGTGATGTTTCGCCGGCACTGTCGTTCGGCATGAATCTGAACTCGGAAGGGGAGATTCTGGAAATCGAAGTTGTTCCCAGCAGGGTACGGGTCTCAAGGCTTAGTTACGAGCAGGCTGAGGAAATGTTTAATGATTCCCCTTTTGATAGACTACTTCTTCTCGCGCAAAAGAACGAGGCGCGCCGAAAGCGGAACGGTGCGGCCAACATCGAACTACCGGAGGTTGATATCCGCGTGGAAGATGAAAAAGTCGTATTTCACCCGGTGCACTCCTTGAGAAGCCAGATGGTTGTGAGAGAGATAATGCTGATGGCCGGGGAGGCGGTTGCTGGCTATGCCTCCAGAGAGGGCATCCCTTTCGTGTTTTCTACGCAGGATGCCACTCAGATTCCTGTCTTGCCGGATGGTCTGGCGGGGATGTATGCACTACGCCGTTTTATGAAACCGGGACAGCTCAAGAGCTTACCGGCCCGGCACGCCGGAATGGGACTGGATTTGTATACTCAGGTTACCAGCCCTATTCGACGCTATCAAGACCTGATAGCCCATCAACAGCTGAGGGCACATATTCGGGGGCATGATCTCCTGACTTCACAGGAAATGCTGCAAAGGCTCGGGGCAGCTGAGGCTGTGACGAGTAACATGCGCAAAGTAGAGAGGCTTTCGAACCAGCATTGGACCATGGTTTATCTATCAGAGGTACCGGAGTGGCATGGAGAAGGAATAATTGTGGAGACAGACGGACAGCGTTGTAAGGCTCTCATTCCGGACATCGGTCTGGAAATCCATCTACAATGCCAGCATAGTCTCACTCTAAACGCACACGTGCCTATTGTTCTTGGAGGGTTGAACATACCTGAACTGAGGGCATTTTTAGAATCGATGGTTGAACGGTTGGAGTTAATGGCCGCACAACAATAGAGAAAAGTCACTTCAAAGCCACTTTACGGGCTGGGCTGATGATGCAATAATTCTAGTCGCGGTTAGTGTATAAAACGGTACAAGGTAAAACTGTTTGAGATTCAGCTATACGATAAGTTAATTATCATATTCATTACATAACAAAAGAAGGGAAATAACACACAAATGGAAATCGTACTTGTTAAAGAGAAAGAGACGCCGGGCACCTGGAGATTCAAGGAGAACAAAGAATACCATCCCATGACCATCTATTTAACCAAGGAGCAAGTCAAAGAACTCGGCAACCCGGAATCCATTAAGGTTACGATAACTGCGGCATAACTTGCTAAATAGTTGCTCAGTCTGACCACAGTAACGACTCAAGATGCATTGTCATTGATTGCGCATGTTAACAGTCGGCGACCTGAGATAACGAACAGTAACCGGGCATCCAGAACCTGAGCTGAGATTTGGAGGTCTTTGATGTTTGCCTTGAAAAGAGCAATACTGGCACTTGAATCATGGTTATAAGGACTACTTCCACAAATCGTTCATCAAGTTATCGGTTGACAAATTCTAAAATACATAATATATTTGACTGTAGCACAGGCTAGATGAGGTGTGATGTCAAATATTCAACGATGATAAGGAATAGTTATGAACTGCTGGCTTAATGTTCATACGCCTCTACCTGTAGGCGATGACCGTGTAGAAAATGATAGATGTGCTTTCCTCCAAGTCAAAGGAAGGCATTACATTAATGAGGTCAAATTAGGTGATTTTGCTGTAATCTATGAAACAGTTACGGTTGAGAATGATGGCATGATCACAGTTAATGGGAAAAGACAAACAAATCGGGCATATACACCCAGAGGTGGTATAGTATCTTTTATAAAATTAGAAAAACCTTTTATTGAAGAAGAGTTTGAGTATAATGGGAGAGTTTATATTGGATATTTTCCTGGTGATTACATTTTACAATCATCTGATATAAATAAGCCATTAGTTACTTTTCAAAAAATGGATCAAGAATGGCAAAAAACGCTTCAAAAGCATTTTCATCCTTTAATAAATGGTGGTTTTAGAAAATTAGAACCGGATGAATTTGAGATAGTGTGTAAACTATTAGGTATTAGTTCACTTTTTGTTTAAATATGTCATATTAAAACTAATGTAAGGCGATAGTATCACACAGCATTGTTGATAAAGGTTATTCACCGTATAAAGATGGTCTCTGTTACTGAATAAGGCAGCAGCCAGAATCAAGGAGGAGCAAGTGAAATGGGAAGAAAAGACACTTGGACTGGTGAACACCATTGGATACCGAGGAGAGGGCAATGGGCGAAAGCTTACCCGCGATTATGGAATGAACTATATGCTGATTACACTACACACTTAGAACATGATGAGCACGTTCAAGTTCAAAGAGACACTGAAGAGTTTGGCCCGATTGGCGCTATGAATCTTATTCAGTTGAGAAAACTAGCACGGCGAAAAGATGACAAAATCCTATAACATCAACAGCCGACAACCAATGGATGGATTGACGAAGCTACCTGGCAATGTTAAACTTGAATTATGTGAGGGAGGTTCTCAATGGGGCCCCAAAACGTATTAGATGAAATACTGGGCAAGGTAGATGAAATGCCTTTAGAGGATCAGGACCTGCTTGTTGAGCTTATCAGAAACAGATACAAGGAGAAAAGGCGGGAGAATATCCTAGCAAATGCTCACCAAACACTTAAGGAGTATAAAAAGGGTCTAACCTCTAAAGGAACTGTCTCAGACCTTCTTCGCGAGCTTGAGGCGTGATAAATCTAATTTAGGGTAGTAGCTTCAAAAGGGCTTACAAGAGGGTAGCGGCTGCTAATCCAGATTTGAAACCCAAGATTGCCCAAGCTCTGGAAACTTTTGTCGATAATCCCCATCACCCTTCCTTGAGGACTCATAAGCTTAGTGGTAAGTTGAGAGGCCTGTGGACTTTCGTCGTGGCCTATGATTGCCGAATAGTGTTCCAGTTCCTGGATGAGCAGAACATCCTGCTAATTGACATCGGTAAGCACGATGAAGTTTATTGAATTTCTTACGCAACTTACAATAACAATAGGTTAGACCAGCGTACTATCCCCAGAATTTCTCTATGGTGATGTTCCCTATTGGAGCAATGTTAGAGCCGGTTTATGGTACTGCACATTCTAGTATTCTGAGACTGCCGAAGGTGGGTCCCTTTTCGCTTGCCAAAGACATATACTGAAAAACTGAAAATCAGAGACGTAATTTGAGGCCAAATATGTGGTAACAATACAGGTAACTAATTTGATCGGAGGTGTATATGCTCAAACCAAAATCGCCTCAAGTAAGGATTGGGCTCTATAAAGACTTTTTGAAATCATGGAGTAAATGAGATATGGACAAAATGGTTTTCTTCAATATTGCCTGGATGAAATATTATAGAGGCGTCACGTCGGATGACACTCCCAAGTGTGGCGGAGAATATGTTGAGGAAAAGGGATTTGGTTCTGAGGTATATAACTTTCAGCCATACAACAGCAAAATGTATGGCTTCGTAGAGGCAGGTTGGAATGATGGTGAATTGCTCTGTAATATAAACATAAATAAGCTGGGTGCTCACCGAGGGGATGATCGAGTATCAGGTATACTTGTCGTATGGGTTGCGAGACATGGTGACCATCCTGGAACTGTAGTTGTCGGCTGGTATGAGAACGCAATAATTCATAGAGAGCGGCAAAATGCGCCCCTGGGGGCAAACAGGAAACTTCCAGATGGCGAAGATGCAATTTACTTTGCAGAGGCGGACCAACAGAACTGCCGTCTTATTCCATCTAATGCTCGCAACTTTAATATCCAGAGAGCACGAAAGGGAGGAATCGGGCAAAAGAATATCTGGTATGCTAATAGCCAATTTGGGAAGAAGGTCAAAACTGAAATATTGGAGTACATCAAAAGTTGGGAAAACCGTGTGGTCAGCAATGAATAGTCTTAGGAGTTTTTTCTTTGAAGGATATGAATTCAGATAACGCTAAGAGGAAAAACATTATTGACATGGCTTTCGCCTTCAGCGCTATGACAAGAGTATTTGAGAAAAAGAGTACTGAAAAAATAGTAAGCAGACTAGACTTGACCCTTTCTCAGATTACTTCCTTAAGGAATGGTAGAGATTATTAGAATCTTCATGACGATTTTTGTAAATGGTTCGTAAAAAACGTTAGGACTGCTGAGCGCAATAAGAAAGGTGGAACGGTACTGTCAAGTAGATTGTGTGAAATCTCCCTGAATTAAACTACGCAGGGATGGGAGATTGTAGCGCACTTTCCCTACAGAGTTCGACCTCCAATGAATTTCCATCAGGAAGATACTGACCAATGGATAGAGGAGTATAATACGCAGCGAACACACTCGGGGAAATACTGCTTCGGCAAGACACTGTATCAGACGTTTGTGGAGAGCAAGCACCTGGCGAATGAGAAGATGCTGGATAGATTACAGCCAACAGATAGTACTGTCAGAGAGGTTACTACTGTCAGATGAAGTCGTGGCTAGTACAAGAAAACATGGATATCTGTTTTTAAAACAGGTATCCATGTTTATAATAAGATAAGGTATTATTGAAAAGTTGATTTAACCTACGAGATAACCGCCGTCGACTACCAGTATAGAACCGGTAATATAATCTGCGGCGGCACTGGCCAGGAACAGTACTGCTTTTGCCACATCGTCCGGTTCTCCCTGATGACCTACTGGTATCTGGGAAATGAACATTTTTGTTACTGCTTCAATTTCTTTTTGACTCATTCCAGAAAGACCGGCAGAAGCTCCCGGAGTGACAATAGCACCTGGGGCAATGGCATTAACATTAATTCCCCGGGGACTTAAGTCTTTAGCCAGGGCTTTGGTCAACATGATTACGCCCCCTTTTGAAGCATCGTATGCTATAAGATTACCTGTAGGATGGAATCCATCAACGGAAGCGATATTCACAATCTTACCACCATGTCCTTTGGAGCACATCATGCGTGCTGCTGCCTGGGCAAAAAACATGGTTCCTTTTAAGTTTATCGCGATTGTTTTGTCCCAGGTACTCTCCGACATTTCCAGTGCCGGGGCAAAAGGAAAAATACCGGCATTATTAACTAGAATATGCAGGTCGCCAAAAACGTCTACTGCTGTTTGTGCTGTTTTCTCAGCATCTTCTACTTTGCTGGCATTGGCTTGTACTTCTTTAGCTTTATATCCTGCTGCTTTTAGCTCTTCTGTCGTTTTTTTGGCGGCTTCTATATTGATATCGGCTACAATTACACTTGCGCCGGCTTCAGCCAGGCGTAAGGCGATACCTTTGCCAATACCCATAGCGGCGCCGGTAACGATAGCCACCTTTCCTGATAAATCAAAAAGTTCCTGTATTTTTTTCATTTTCGTATTTACTCCTTTACTATTTGAGAATTTAATTTAAATCTAATAGAAATACGGGGAAAGACAATTTGTTCACCGGATATAATATTAGTTGCAGATGCATCTTGTTTTTTTAATGATAACATATACGGATAGTATCTGTCGAAGTCAAACAGAACCATAGTAAGGCAACCCGAAAAACAGAAAAGGGAGAAACGTTGCGTTTTATTCTGATTATCACTATTATTGTCACAATTAAATTCTTCCGCCGGGAAGTAGTATTACATAAAGAGGGAAATAGCTATGTCGGATGAAAAAATACGGGTGTATGGCACAACCTGGTGTCCTGATTGTCATCGCGCGAAGAATATTTTTAAGAAGCATAATATTACCTACGAATGGTATGACATCGGTGAGGACGATGTTGCCCGGGCATATGTGGAAAAAATAAATAAAGGATATCAAAGTGTTCCTACTATTATTTTTCCCGATGGTTCTATTCTGGTGGAGCCAGGTAATGTTGAATTGGAACAGAAGCTGGCAACACTATAGATGATGCCAGCTCAATAATAACAATAAGAAAGGGCAGGTTTAGAAACCTGCCCCGCATTTATAAAGGCGAAGATAATAATTATCCCGGTTTTATTCCGTGAACCTTGATACTGGCGATAGAAGATGCCAGCTTGTTTAATTGCTCTGTGGTTATCTCCAGATCGTCCATGATAACACGGGTATCGGGGGTATCAGTCACACAATCCAGAGGATACAGTGATTCATCTATTATTGCTACATCCTGAAAACCTGCTGTTTTGATGGCTTTCAGGTATTCATTTTTACTAATGGCTCCGGCAATACAACCGACGTATGCCGCGATAGATTGTTTAATGAGAGGAGGTAGTTTCCGGAGGAGCACCATATCGGAAACCATTAATCTTCCTCCCGGTTTTAAAACACGGAAAGCTTCTTGGAAAACCTGATTTTTGTCTGGAGAGAGATTAATAACACAGTTTGAGATAATGGCATCAACAGAATTATCTGCTACCGGAAGATGCTCGATTTCTCCCAGACGGAATTCTATGTTTTTGTACTTTCCCTTGCGGGCATTAAGACGTGCTTTATCCAGCATTTCCGGAGTCATATCCACTCCGATGACTTTACCTGATGTTCCGACGTGTGAGGCTGCCAGAAAACAATCAATACCGGCACCTGAGCCGAGGTCAAGAACGACTTCCCCTTCTTTTAAAGAAGCCAGTGCTACAGGATTACCACAGCCTAATCCGAGATTAGCTTCCTCAGGTATGGCGCTGAGGTCGCTATCGGTATAACCAATTTGTTTGCTAATATTGTTAATGCCGGTGCCACAGCAGGTATTTTGTTTAATAGCATTGCTATTACCGCAGCAACTATCTCCTTTTTTATTTGCTACCCGGGAATAGTTCTCCCGTACCATCTGATGTATTTCTTCTTTTTTCATTTTACTCCTCTATCTAATGGTCTCTTTAATCATCGGACCAAGTATTTGTTTCACCATACTGTTAATTTCATCGACCTTCATCAAAGCGAAGCAGGTGACATCTGTGCCGTGGTAGAAACTAACCAGCGCGAGCTTATCGCCGGCGCGGATATTTGCTTTCTCGCGGATGTCTTTCGGAAGTACCATTTGACCGCGCTCATCTATTGTGAGAACAGATTCTACTTTGCAGCATGATTCATTGTTTTCGGAACAGCAGTCCATTTTTATTCTCCTGAAAATCAGATAAATCAGAATATACAGAAATAGCTGATTATTGTCAAGAAAAAATTATTGGTTCTGTCCTATTGTCATTGCGAAGACACGGTAGTGTCTGTGGTAATCCGGATGTGGGGAACTGACGTTTTATGTGGTATCCCATCTATACATCCGGATCACTACGTTGCTCCACTCCTCGTGATGACATGTCTTGAGAGAAATACTTTTGTGTTTAATCAATTACGAATGAGATACGAATGAGAGGTGAAAGATTCTCTTCTGTTTTTTAGTAACAGAATGTCTGATGATAGTTTTTAGCTTTTCCGGTGCTGTTTTGCGATAATCGCTGGGGTAAATTCCTGGTGTTTTTGTTATATAATAAAACAAAGTTTGTGACTGAGGTATTATATTATGCCGTCTAAAATTGCTCTGGTTGATTTTGAAAAATGTGATCCCGAACAGTGTGATCAGGGTATTTGCCTGGCGGCAAAGGCCTGTAAAAGAAAATTACTGATTCAGGAAGCTCCCGGCGAAATTCCGATGGTTAATCCGGCATTATGCCGCGCCTGTGCCGATTGTGTCCGTGCCTGTCCCCGACAGGCGATTAAAATAGTACAGATGTAGTTATTTTAATAGTATCAGGATTTCTTAATGGCTGTGGCTTTTTCCCCCCGGCAAAATATACCAGAATAGCGGCAATAATGTAGGTTATGGTAAAAATGTTAAAAGCAGTGTGGTATGAGTCGGTAGTATCATAAATAAATCCGGCAAACGGTGGTCCCATGGTACCCAGACAATTAATAACAAGGTTGGAAAAGCCAAGAATCATGGCAAAATTAGCTTTTCCGAAAAGATTGCTCACCGCCAGCGGTTGCAGAGGAGCAAATCCCCCCATAGAGAAACCAAAGACAATAACAAAGAGCCATACCATAGTCATGGTGGTAGTATGTTTTAGAATGGTGATACTGATAAGTTGCAATAGAAAGCAGGGGATAATAACGTATCGTGGTGATAATTTATCACATAAACGGCCAAAAGTAATTTTACCGATTGCTCCCATGCCACCGGTAAAGCTTATGGCAGCGGCGGCCTGAGCCGCAGGGATAACCCATATCAGTAATAAAAGCAGCCTCATGATTCATTATGGACATTTCACCTATCAGACAGGTATCAATTCCAATACAGAGCAACCAGAGCACCGGTTGTTTCATCAGCGTCGAAAGAGAGTTCTTATTTGTACTGCCCGTAACGTCTGTCGGAATAATATTTTTAGAGGATAATTGTTCTGTTGGAGAAGGTTTAATCCCATCGGCATAAAGTCCCAACTCCGCTGGAGATGTTTTGAGAACCCAGAGAGCAAGGGGGATATCAACAATAAGTACAGGATATTCCCATAAAAATGTAAGCGCCGTGCCAGCCAAAACTATCCATAACTATTCTTGTTAATGGTACGAGAATTACGGCACCCATGGCAATACACGTACCAAGCTTTTTATTAAATCAGTTGACAACCAGAACGCCGGTAGTAAGCATACCGGCTCCTCTCCCCAGTCTGATACCCATCAAGACATACAGTTATATAAAGCTGATGGATATGTTGTATTTGACTGGCAAGAAATGACGAACTTGTTCCGGAGTATAGCTCCGGTTAGTAATATTTTTTTAATATTTATACGCGGGATGATTCGACCTACGAATAGACCGCTAAATGCGCTACAGAGACTACATATAGTTTGGGCTGTTGAAGTTGCCATACGGCTCCAACCGAAATCGGACATGAGTGGTTTCATGAGCATGCCGAAAGAGTAAAAAGTAGTTCCTGCCTGTACAGTAAGAATAAGAAATGCTGCAAATATAATCCACCATCCGTAGAAAATACCGGATTTCTTAAACATGTCCGTTGTTGTTTAGTCCCTTCTTAAATAAGACAGGTCAAGTGTATAATGTTTTAGAGAGTATAATATAGATTGTTCACATATGAATATTTAAAGATAATATGGTTTGAACAAAACCACCGGGGGTTATAGATTTATTGCCTGCCGTCAATATGGTAGAATAACTTTTAATATAGAGCATAATAAATCTGGTATAGGGGGTGCATGTTGGGAGTTGCATTTAAAATAGGGTCTTTTTCTATTACCTGGTATAGCATACTAATTATTATTGCTACCCTGGTTGGTATTTATGTTGCCATGAAAGAGGCCAAACGGCGGGGAGAAAATCCGGATGATGTACTGACCATGATGGTAATTGCACTGCCGTTAGGTATAATTGGTGCTCGTCTATATCATGTTATTTCGAGCTGGGCGTTTTATAGCCAGAATCCACGTTTGATTTTTGCCATCTGGGAGACCGGCGGTGGTCTGGGAATATACGGGGTAATCGCCGGTGGTTTAATTGCACTTGTTATTTTCACCAGACACTGGAAAAAAGATATTCTGGTCTGGATGGATATTATAGCCCCGTCTTTGATATTAGGTCAGGCAATAGGAAGGTGGGGGAACTATTTCAATCAGGAACTTTATGGATATCCTACCAGTTCTTGGATAGGAATATACATCGACCCGGAGCATCGCCTCCCCGGATATGAATCGTTTACTCATTTCCACCCTCTCTTTCTTTATGAATCAGTGTTGGATTTAATCGGTTTCTTTCTTTTGTTATTTGTTGGCCGTCGTATGGGTAAGAAGTTGCCCAAGGGAGATATTATGCTCCTCTATGCCATTTATTATTCCATGGTGCGATTTTTCCTCGAGGGGATGCGTATCGAGACGGAAGTCTGGACTCTGGGTGGTATTCCTACGGTGCGCTGGATATGTGGCATTGCTATTGTGGCCGGACTGGTTATTTTATACCTGCAGGACCGCCGTCATACAAAGAAAATAAGAGAGGAGGAACAATTACAGTAATTGTTCCGGCGGGTAATTTGTTCAAATATAAAAGGAAGAGTTAATGATTTTATGGGACAGGATAGATGACCGAATATCCTGAGTTACTCCTTCCTGAATTAATAAATACGGGATTACAGACCAGAATTTTCGGTGCGCGTATTCTCTATCGTGCGGAAACAGAGACTACGCAGGAACTGGCGAAGGAACTGGCGGAACTGGGGGCAGATGAAGGAAGTATTGCTATCTGTGATGAGCAATCGGGAGGCAGGGGGAGGCGGGGCAGGTCTTTTGTTTCTCCGCCGCATGTCGGGATATACTTCTCCATTATTCTCCGGCCACAATTTAAACCGTCTGCTGTGATGCAAATACCGCTTCTTACAGGTGTTGCCGTCAGTCAGGCAATAGCCGGGGTAACAGCGCTTCATCCCCGTATCAAGTGGCCTAATGATATTTTGATAAACGGGAAAAAAGTGTGCGGGATACTGGCAGAAATGAAGGCGGGCAGTGATATTGTGGACTATGTTATTCTGGGTATCGGGGTTAATGTTAATACTCCTGGCGAAGTGTTTCCCGAGGACGTTGCCTTAATAGCCACTTCTCTGGCAGCAGAATCGGGTAAGCCTGTTTCTCGTATAAAACTGGTACAGGGTATCCTGGAAAATCTGGAGACATTTTACTATGAGTTTTTGACAAAGGGATTTGCTCCTATCCGGGAAAAATGGAAGAAATGGGATAATACACTCGGTTCCCGGGTGGAGATAAGTGGTAATAACGAGATAATCCGTGGTCAAGCGATGGATATGGATGAAGAAGGATTTCTTCTGGTTAAAACCGATAGCGGTGAGATTAAGCGTATTGTCGGGGGAGACGTTTCACTGAGATTTAGTAAACAATAGCTAATTATTTAATTACCTTTACCTCATAATCAGAGTATAATCTGCCGACCTAACTCAAAAATAAAAGGTCAAATCTCAAAGTCATAGCTTAAAAAATAAAAACTTAGTTAGACAGACTACAAATACGTTTTTCTAACACTTCGTTGATTTTCCTTTAACCATACCGACGAAAGTCGGTATCCAGAATATTGTGTATCCGAACTGCACCCCGATTTTCATCGGGATGGGGGAAAATATGTTACTAATGTTATTGTAGATGCGCTGACGGGAAGATTTGCGTTTTAGACTATGGTTTTGAGTTTTTTAGATTTGAGCTTTGACTTAATACAGCTATAATTTATTGTGCCTTGCCTGTTATCGGGATATAATAGCTCATAAACTACGGTTGGAGTGATTATGAATCTTTCTGTCCAGCTGGCACCGCAAAACAAGCATGGTCTGCAATTGAGAAATCCGGTAATGGTTGCCTCTGGTACTTTTGGCTACGGAATGGAATATGTCGGGATTTTTGATATTCAACGGCTGGGGGCTATTGTCTGCAAAGGAACAACTTTAAAACCACGTCAGGGCAATCCTCAGCCCAGGTTGGTGGAAGTAGAAGCGGGATTACTGAACTCTATAGGACTGGAAAATATCGGCATTAACGCTCTGGTAAAAGACATGACTCCTGTCTGGGCGCAGTGGCAGGTTCCGGTCGTAGTCAATATTGCCGGGGAAAGTATTGGGGAATATGCGGAAATAGCCCGGATTCTCGCTGGCAAGAAAGGTATTGCCGGTATAGAGGTCAACATCAGTTGTCCTAATGTAGACAGTGGCGGCATGGAGTTTGGGGTGGATGCGATTACGGCGGCGGAAGTGACGCGAGCAGTGCGTCAATCCACCGGATTACCGGTAATTGTTAAACTCAGTCCTAATGTGACCGATATCGTAAAAATAGCGGCTGCTGTGGCAGAGGCCGGTGCGGATGCACTCTGCCTGATTAATACATTACGTGGTATGGCGATTGATATTAAGCGGCGCCGTCCTGTGCTGGGAAATGTCAGGGGGGGACTTTCCGGGCCGGCGGTGAAGCCGGTAGCACTTTATATGACCTACCAGGTAGCACATGCCGTAAAGATACCTGTAATAGGCTGCGGGGGTATCTCATCGGGGCAGGATGCCCTGGAGTTCATTATGGCCGGGGCAACTGCGGTACAGGTAGGTACGGCTACATTCCGGAATCCCTGCGCTGCCCTGAATATTCTGGAAGAGATAGAGCAATTTATGGAGGATGAGGGCATTAGAGATATCAACGCATTGGTAGGGGTTGCTCATCGTCAATCAAATCCTTCAGGAAGTCAGTAATCTCTCTAGATATCAATTTCCATACCTTCATATCCCAGTTTGATTGTAGTGTTTAGCTCCTGTGCTATTTGCGCTGCTTCTTTTGCAATTTCTTTCTCTTCATCAAGCATAGGGACCATATGGACTAGCACCACAGGGGGAAGGTATCCCTTGCCCTGGCGAAATTTCACCAGTTCTGGTTTCAGTAGTCCTGGTGTCATATGTCCCAACGCTGGGGCTCCACTAATCCACCTATCTGATACTGCGCAGTCCACGATGAGGAGGCTGGGTGAGATGCTCTCCCAACATGAGGGCAGACCCGGTCCGGTGTCTCCGGTGTATAATATACTCTTTCCCTCTTGGTCGGTAACCTGGTAACCAACAGAGGGTACACTGTGACGGACGGGGAAGGCAAAAATGCTATAGTCATTGATATTCTGCGTCCTGTTCGGCTTGATGGTGTGAAAACGGAGAGCAGGCTTGTCTGGGGAAGGCATTCTGGTAAAATTGGGGTGAATTACGCTGTTGAAAACGTGGGTTGTGAGGGCGGTGATGGTGTCTGCAATGGCATAGACCTCGATGGTAATATTACTGAGAAACGCATGCATGGCGAGGCCTGCCAAGCCCTCGATGTGGTCTGCGTGTGAGTGAGTTAACAGGACTGCCTTTATCTTTTCCTGCTCTTGCAGAGATAATTTTTGAGTAAGCCCGCCTGCATCCAGGGCCAATACGCCATCAACCAGTATTGAGACAAATTGAGTTGTTGTTGATTCCAGTGCGTGTGCTCCCAAAATCCTGATATTCATATTAAGTTGCTCCTTTCTTTTTAGCTGAGGTCAGCGACGGTACTGTATTTTCCCTTTATGATAGAGGTCATCGCCATAGATATCGTTTATCACTGTGACGGGGAAATCTTCGACTTCCAGTCGGCGTATAGCTTCGGCTCCCAGTTCGGGATAAGCAATAACCTCTGCTTTTTTGATACTTCTGGCAATGAGAGCGCCGGCTCCTCCAGTAGCAGCAAAATAAACTGCTTTATATTGCTGCATGGCTTTTTTTACTGCCGTAGAACGGCTTCCCTTACCAATCATTCCTTTTAGTCCGGCGGCAATCAGACGTGGAGAATAGGCATCCATACGGTAGCTCGTGGTCGGTCCGGCAGAACCGATAATCTGTCCCGGACGGGCGGGTGAGGGTCCGACAAAATAGATGACCTGTCCCTGAAGGTCAAAAGGCAACTTTTCTTTTTTCTCCAGAGTTTCCACCAGTCGTTTATGCGCCGCATCACGGGCAGTATAGATAATACCGCTAATCAATACTTCATTACCTGTTTTCAGACTGGCAATTGTTTTGTCATCAAGCGGGGTTGTTATTTTATGAACGGTCATAGTAGCGCCTCACGATGACGGGCACTGTGACATTGCAGGCTGACAGCAACCGGCAGGCTGGCAATATGGGCAGGGAAGA
Source organism: Dehalococcoidia bacterium UBA2247 (assembly GCA_002347295.1). Lineage (GTDB taxonomy): Bacteria > Chloroflexota > Dehalococcoidia > UBA2247 > UBA2247 > UBA2247. Next base: position 17,188 of record DDXZ01000002.1, read on the forward strand.
CCTCAATATGTACTGCCAGCGCGGTGATACGGCCCCCTAATCCCTGTGGCCCAATACCCAGGTCGTTTATCCGTCCGAGTAGTTCCTCTTCCAGTTGTGCGGTTTCTGTATCAGGACTGGGCTCACCGATGCGACGGAGCAGAGCTTGTTTGGCTAAAAGCAGTGTTTTTTCCGCAGTCCCCCCGACACCAATACCCACGATAATAGGCGGACAGGGATTTCCTCCTGCCTTATCTACAGTTTCTATGACGAAATCAATAATGCCCTGTCTTCCCTGCGCCGGAGTAAGCATTCCTAACCGTGTCATATTTTCACTGCCTGCCCCTTTGGGTAAAACAGTGATTTTTAATCTGTCGCCGGGAACGATAAAAGTATGAATAACGGCCGGAGTGTTATCGCCGGTGTTAATGCGTTTTGAAAAGGGTTGGCTGACCATGGATTTACGGAGATAACCTTCCGTATAACCCTGGCGGATACCCTCATTTACCGCTTCGGTGAGATTATTTCCTGTGATATGAACGTCCTGCCCGATTTCCAGAAAAACAACCGCGGTACCGGTATCCTGACAGAGAGGTATCTTTTCGGTGTTAGCGATACGGACATTTTCCAGCAGGCTTTCCAGTATCTGTTGTCCGGTAGGGGATACTTCTTTTTCCCGGGCACGTTTTAAAGCATCAAGAACATCATCCGGTAATGAGAAATTAACTTCTTGACATAATCGTGCTATAGTGCTGGTTATTTTGTTGGTATTTATCTGTCTCATTATTAATTAAAGTACCATTGGTAAGAGAAATTGGGAGAATACTATTTTCAACATCAGTGTAATATTTATCTATCTCCGCCTGAATTGCAATCGTCTTTTTTAAAGCAATAGCTACCTGGCAGAAATGCTTGATATCTTCTAAAGAAAGGGGACTACCCTTCTTTTTCCGTTCTTTTAGCCATTTATCCAGGACCTGATAACCGCCAATATAGTATTCCCAGACATCTTTTTCTATGCCTTCAAAGTATTGCGAGTCGTTAATATAGACCTTATTGTTTTCATCATATTTTATATTATTAATTCTGTTATCACCCGCGCCTTGAAATTGCGTGGTTATCTCGACCAGTTCTGCTGATTTCAGCAGGTGCAAATCAACCAGTCGTTTACCAAACTGTCCTATTCGCAGGAATAAGTCATAATTTGCGGTAAAAGGTACACGCGGGAAGTCGCTCTTGAGAAACTGAGCGTATCTGGTGCGGTAGATGTTTGAGTAGAGAATACCGTAGATGTAGTGGAATATCTCCTCCGGCGATGGCTCTCTGCCGTAAGATTCGGTGAGCGATTTGACCAGCTCAGGATTCAGATTGGGCTTTCTCTTCTCTGATTCTAGGTGGCTGAACATATCCCTATTATCTATATCAGGATAGAGGTAAAGTGGGCCAACGTATGAAATACCTGCTCCCGCAGACTTATTTCCGACAACACATTGGTCTATTAGAAGACGTGTTGAAAGTATAGAAAATTGATAGTTAGGACTCATGGGTCTAGTCCAAAGCATCTCTAAATTATCTCTAGCAATCGTATGGCGCATAATTTTTTTCACCGTACGCCAGACAACAGAATCGTGGTAGAAAATCCATCTGATATCGAAGGGGCGGTATAAAACGGGTAAGATATAATTCTCAAGGTCAGAATCGGGGATTTGTTGAAGCATGTTCCAGGCTTTCCTGATACTCCACCCTTGTTTTTTTCTTATTTGGAACATGTTGTGAAGTTCGTCATCAGAGTACTTACTGTTCTTAAAGAGTCTTATTCTGTTCAGTAGTATATTCTTGTCTCTATCAATGACGAATTCATCTCTGGCTGTGGTCATCCCTACTCCGTTGACCGGGAATATTGCAGTTATCTTGGGATATCGCTGGTACTGCTCTAATAGCTCTTCGTCTCTCGGGACAAAGAAATAGAATTCTGAATGCGGTTTTAGTTCCTGCCATTCCGTGGTGTGGATATCATTGGCTCGTAACCAATCATGTTTATTCTGCAATAGTCCCCATTGCTCAGCATGGAGGAATTTCTTATGCGAATCATCTTTTTTCTTGATGAATAAGGCAATAGCTACTCCTTGCCGGATATCGAAGACATTCTCGTCTTTAGAGCCATCAGGGCAATGTTCTTTCTTCAGGGTATTACCATGCAAATCAAGAAAATACATCTGGTTGAAGCTTTTCATGAGTGATTGCCGCATACCCCGGAAAGTGGGGTTATCCAGATAGCTGTGGTTGGTGATGAAGCCTAAGATACCTTCGCCTGCCTGGTCTATTTTCCACTGGGCGAAGCGGATAAATTTAACATAGTCATCCTGCAGCCACTTGGGATTTTTCTCTCCGAGAGGTTTTCCGTCAACCTGATAATATTCTTTTATTTCCTTCGAAATCCATTCTCCAATGTTGGCAGAAATGCCGGAATAAGGCGGATTACCCATAATAACCAGGATAGGAGTCTGTTTCTTTACTTTTCCGGCAAGATGTGATTCTTCCGCTAGCGAGGACATCCCGGGGAGAGAAGTCTGCTCGAGTTCCTCCATCTCCAGGGTGTTGGTGAGGTAAAGCTTGAAGCGCTCGTCGTCTTTTAACTTGTATCCCAGTTCTTCCAGTAGAAAGGACATCTTGAGGTGACCGATGGCATAGGGCGCCATCATGAGCTCAAGAGCGTAGAAATCTCGTAATACGTGTTCTCTTATGAGAGCTTCTTTACCACCCTCGCCATATTTTATAATGAATTCTTTGACTGCCAGCTTGCTTGCTTCGGCAAGAAATGTCAGTGTGCCGGCGGCGGGGTCCAGCACGGTGACCGAGCTATCGGCGAAGCCATCCGGTCTGCCGAATTGTTCTTTCAGGATGATATTCAGGGAGCGCACAATGTAAGAGACTACTGGTTCGGGCGTATAATACACACCGCGTCTTTCTCTTTCCTGAGGATTGTATTTTTCTAGGAAGGTCTCGTAGAAGTAAACAATGGGGTCGCTGCCTTTACCTTCCTGGTAAAACTTATGCAGAATTTGATTAACATCGGCTGTGGCGAGGACGGATGCAATGTCATCAAGAGTCCATTCCATTTGCTGGGGTAAATCACCCAGTGAGATAAACTGAAAAACGTCACGTAATATTCCGATAGTTTGTGGGATATAGTCATAAGCGAGCTTACGGTTAAAACCGTTATCACTGCGTGTGCGTGCGGCGAAAAGACCGTAAGTGAGTGTTTGAGAATAAAGATCGGCGAAATTATCCTTAGTAAGACCAGCAATTAAATATTTTCGAAATGCTTCAAAGAAACTGATAATGAATCCTTTTCCCTGTTGTTCTTCTTCTTGTAGTTCTTCTGTAATAATCTGCTCTTTCAGAAAACGCGTTCTTTTTGCCAGTTCAATGGCAAGAGATTCTGCTGTATATGTTTTGGGAATAGAAAAGGCGAGAAATTTTTCTAATAAATTCAGTAGTTCTTGTTCTTTTTCTATCGGTGGTCTGGTTTTCAGGTCTTTAATAATAAATGGTCGCGCCGCCAGAACTTTTTCCAGTGGTTGTCCGTTGCGATATAAACGAAATTCAAAAAAGTCAGTCAGAATAAGGTTAGGAAAAATGTTGCGATATCTTTTTAATTGTTCGCTCTGTTCAATAAAGTCCAGATTTTCCCCTGGTTTTTTGGCTTCAATATACCCAACAATATTCTGCTTGCCATCCCAGATACGGAAATCAGGGTTACCCCCCTCAGTTTTTTTGGGTAAGGTAGTTACCTGGATATGTTTTTTACCCGTAGAAAGAGCAAATTCAGTAATAAAATGTTCCAGACTGGAATAATAGCTTTCTTCACGGGCATCACCAGCTTCCGCGACATTAAATATACGTTGGAAATATTCCTTAATCATTCACATACCGCCTGTTATCTGATTGGTATTCAAGTATGTATTATCATATATTAAGGTTTTTATAAGTTTATCACAATGACAGACAGGTTAAAATTACTGATGCTGGAACAATGGGCAGTTTTTTCATTGAAAGCAGCTACCGGGTAGTGTATCATGAAACGCTGTATCACGTGACGAAGGTGGGACGATGGACGAAATTCTGCGATTACACAAGAACGGAAAAATCAAAGTAATAAGTAATGCTCCCATAGACTCCATAGCGGTACTGCGCCGTATTTATACTCCTGGTGTGGCAGATGTATGCAAAATGATTGTGGAAAATCCGGCTCTGAAGAATGTTTATACCGGTATTCCTTATACTGTAGCTATTGTTACCGATGGGACACGTATTCTCGGTCTGGGGAATATTGGTTCGGTGGCCGGAATGCCTGTCATGGAAGGAAAAGCCGCATTGTTGCAGGAATTGGTCGGAGTTAACGGAGTACCCATATTAATGGGAACAAAAGATACCGAAGAAATTATCCGGACAGTGAAGAATATCGCCCCTACTTTTGGCGGTATTCAACTTGAAGATATTGAATCCCCCAAGTGCTTTACCATTTTTGAAAGATTGGAAAAAGAGCTGAATATGCCGGTAATGCATGACGACCAGCAGGGAACAGCGGTAGTAATTCTGGCGGGACTGATTAATGCCTGTAAACTGGCCCAGATAAATTTCCAGGAAGCGAAAATAGGTCTTATCGGGCTGGGTGCGGCGGGGTTGGCCATTGGTAAACTGGTTTTACGTTATACCGGTAAGCCGGCATTGGGCACTGCCCGGAGTGAAGCGAGTAAACAACGGCATGTTGCTGCAGGAGGAATAGCCTCCAGTTTTGATGAAATAATGCAGAAAACAGATATTGTTGTTGCTACCAGTGGCGTCACAGGATTAATCAAGCCGGAGATGGTGCGTAAAGGACAGATTATTTTTGCCTTGACCAATCCTGTTGCGGAAATCGAACCGGAAATTGCCCGTCAGGCGGGTGCTTTTATTGCTGTTGATGGTAAAGAAATTAATAATGTGCTTGGTTTCCCTGGGCTCTGGCGAGGGACATTCGATGCTCAAGCGAGCAAATTTACTTACGAAATGTATCGCGCGGCGGCGCTGGCTCTGGCCGCGGAAGCTCCGGCAGGGAAGCTGGTGCCGGATGTTTTTGCGCCGGGAGTGTTCCTGAAGGTAACGCATGCCGTAGCGAAAGCGGCGATGGATTCAGGTGTGGCGCAGCGAAAGCTGGGGAAAGAATATTTTGGTTGTAATGATGTAAAAAAAGTACCGGAAGATTAAATTCCAATAACCAATTTCCAATAATCAGACAAATCCCAAATTTCAATATTACAAAACTCAAACAAAGAGTTTGACAATTCGGTGATTGGTTATTGTTTGGTTATTGGTGTTTGGAATTTGATTTTTATTTAGCTATCAGTCGGGCAATAACCGCATTTGCCATCTGGGAAGTGCCCACCGGGGTTTCTTCGGTACCACGTTTCATATCATAGGTAACGAATATACCTTCAGCGAGAACATCAGCGATAGCCTGTTCCATTCTGTCGGCTGCTTCTTGTTCATTGATATAACGCAGCATCATAACCGCAGAGAGCATAGTTGCGGCAGGATTAGTCTTATTCTGCCCGGTATATTTTGGTGCGCTGCCATGCGTGGGTTCGAAGACCGCAATATTATTCCCGATGTCAGCGCCGGGAGCCATACCCAGTCCGCCAATCAGTCCGGCACAGAGGTCGGACATGATATCACCATAAAGATTGGGCAGGACCAGGACATCGAATTCCTCCGGACTGCGCACCAGTCTCATACTGAGGGCATCCACAATAACATCTTCAAAGGCAATATCGGGATATTCTTGAGCAACTTCGCGGGCACAGGAGAGGAAAAGTCCGTCAGAAAATTTCATGATATTCGCTTTATGAATGGCGGAGACTTTCTGGCGCTTGTTAGCGCGAGCATAATCGAAGGCAAATTTAACAATTCTTTTACTGGCAGATTCCGATATGGGTTTAATGCTGATGCCGGAATCGGGACTGATTTTGCATCCAGTGGTATCGGTACACAATTTGATTAACTTTGCTGCACCCGGGGAACCTTTTTCAAATTCAATACCGGCATAAAGGTCCTCCGTATTTTCCCGGACGACAATGATATTGACATCCTTATAACGGGTGGGAACTCCGGGATATAAACGGCAGGGACGCAGACAGGCATAGAGGTCGAGCGACTGCCGTAAAGCCACATTTACGCTGCGGAAACCGGTGCCTACCGGTGTGGTAACGGGCCCCTTCAGTGCTATCTTGTTTTTTCGAATGGAGGCAAGTGTTGCTTCGGGCAGGGGAGTTCCGTATTTCTTGATTGCTCCTTCGCCGGCATCAACAATATCCCAGTTAAATTTAACTCCGGTAGCGGCAAGAACACGCCGGGTTGCCTCGATAACTTCCGGACCGACACCGTCACCGGGAATAAGAGTGGCATTATGTTGCATTATAGATGTCTCCTTATAGTAATAATTGTAAATGTAGTGAGGATATTACCATGCCTGAATAACTGTTGCCAATACAGTTATGAAGAAAAAACAAAAAGTGCGCTTGTTAGGGCGCACTTTTACTTTCTTAGTACTTGAGCAATTGAATAGTGGAAGGAAGCAGTATCCCGATATAATCGGGATAACCGACCTAGGAGTTAATTTAATTCTCCCTAGAAAGGAGGTGATCCAGCCGCAGCTTCCGCTACGGCTACCTTGTTACGACTTCGTCCCAATTACCGACCCCACCCTAGGCGACTGCCTCCCGAAGGTTAGCCCATCGACTTTAGGTGTTGCCGGCTTTCATGACGTGACGGGCGGTGTGTACAAGGCCCGAGAACGTATTCACCGTGGTATGCTGACCCACGGTTACTAGCAACTCCAGCTTCATGCAGGCGGGTTTCAGCCTGCAATCCGTATTGAGGATGGCTTTAAGAGATTAGCTGGGGATCGCTCCTTTGCGACTCGTTGTACCATCCATTGTGGCGTGTGTGTAGCCCAAGACATAAGGGCCGTGCTGACTTGACGTCATCCTCACCTTCCTCCCCGTTATGCGGGGCAGTCTCCTGTGAGAGAGTAACACAGGACGAGGGTTGCGCTCGTTATGGGACTT
>DDXZ01000028.1 GCA_002347295.1 Dehalococcoidia bacterium UBA2247
GATGACACAGTCTCTATTGTCATTGCGAGAGGCCGTAGTCGGGTCGCGGCAATCTGGTGTCTTTTTCGGCGCGAGGTTCATCTATTTGTTCTATAACCTGAAAAGGAAGCACGGACTGGCATACTTCATTCGTTTTGCCATTCCAGACCAGTTCTACTTCACGTTTATCAGCGAATAATAAGAAGCGGTATTTATCGGGGAGAGGCTTGTTTGCTTCCAGAGATAAATTGTGGAGCGTCCTTTTCGGAAAGCCTTCCTTGTTGCCCTAGCACCAAACTCATCATAGAATTTGATGATTTCCACTCGTTTTTCAATGATTATTCTCTGGGGATGTTCCAGTACATTATTAACATATTGCATGAACCTATTATAACCGCTCTTAAAGTAACTTTGTAGATAGATCTGTTTCATCCGGACTCCTTATCCTTCCCTTCCCCGGAGTCCAATATGTTTCTGAACTTTTGCAGGGAGATTATAATGACAAGCTTCAATAAGTGTTGTAACATTAAACTTTAAATTTTTATGCTAACAGTAACTAACTTATCCAAGAAATATATTGAGCGGCAGCTTTTTAAAGATGTCACTTTCAATGTGAGCGGACGCGACTGCATTGCCCTGGTGGGACCGAACGGTTCCGGAAAGACTACTCTTTTCGAAATGATCACGGGGCATATTATTCCGGATTCCGGTAGTATCACACTGCGTAAGGATAGCACCATCGGATATCTCAAACAGGAAATCATGCCCTCATCTTCACGTTTGCTACTGGATGATGTCGCTCAGTCAGCAACACATGCCAGCGTAATGACGCACCGTATCGAGTTGCTGCACCGGGAACTGGCAGATGAAACAGATAGAGAAAACTCCCGAAAGTTACTCCATGAATTAAGTATTTTACAGAGTAATTTTGAAGCTGCCGGGGGTTACGATGCCGAATACGAGGCAAAAATTATCCTCACCGGTCTTGGTTTTAAAGAAAGCGACTGGAAGCGTCCGTTGCACGAATTCAGCGGCGGATGGCTCATGCGGGCATCTCTGGCAAAACTATTACTCAGTAATCCTGACTTGCTCTTACTGGATGAACCAACAAACCATCTCGACCTGGAATCATGCATCTGGTTTGAGAACTATCTGAAAACCTACCAGGGGGCAGTATTGCTTACCTCCCATGACCGTACCTTTTTAAACAGAATCGTGAACCGGGTACTGGCACTGGAAGAGGGACGCATTACCTCATATCACGGTAATTATGATCGCTTCGTTACTGCCCGGGAAAAGGAAAGAGAAATTCTGATGTCGGCCGCAAAAAGACAGGAACTTGACATAAAGAAACAGGAGAGTTTCATTAATAGCTTCCGCTCCGACAAGAGACGGGCAGGACAGGTGCAAAGCCGTATTAAACGCCTTGAAAAAATAGAACGTATTGTTGTCCCCCGGATGACACAAAAGGTACATTTCTCTTTTCCCGAACCATCACGGAGCGGACGGGAAGTAATGACATTAAAGCATCTCTGTAAGGCCTATGGAACAAAGATAGTTTATCGCGACCTGAATTTCACGCTGGAACGGGGAGACCGCGCCGCCCTGGTAGGTCCCAACGGAGCAGGCAAGACAACCTTACTCAAAATCATGGGGGGAAAGTTGCCTTTTGATAAAGGAGAATATAAACCGGGATACAATGTCAGTATTGCTTATTACGCTCAATATCAATTAGAGCTGTTAAATCCGGAAAATTCCGTGCTGGAAGAAATGCAACTGGTCGCTCCGATAGCAACAGAACAAAATCTGCGCAGTATGCTGGGGGCATTTCTTTTCAGCGGGGATGACGTCCTGAAAAAAGTGGCCGTACTTTCCGGCGGCGAAAAAAGCCGTCTGGCCATTGCCAAAATACTCCTGCAGCCGGCAAATTTTCTCTTGATGGATGAGCCCACCAACCATCTGGATATTCCCTCCCGCGAAGTATTAACAGATGCTCTGGACGCCTACCAGGGCACACTTTGCTTCATTACACACGACCGCACGCTCATCAGGGAAATTGCCAATAAAATAGTTGAGGTTAAAGACGGTAAAGTACGGATTTTCTCCGGAGATTATGATAGCTATTTAGCCGAAAGAGAAAAAACTGATGATGTTAATAATGTCCTGATAAATGGGAACAATAGCGAAAAAACGACGAGAGAACCGTCACCGGTCAAAGAAGATTCACGTCAGCGGAAGCAGACCGAAGCAGAACTGAGAAATAAATATTACCGTTTGAGTCTGCCGGTTAAAGAACGTATCGCCGCCATAGAAAAAGAACTGCCCCACCTGGAAGAACAATTTCAGGAAATAGAAATTTCCTTCACTAATCCGGAGAACTACAAGGATAAAGAAAAAGTTATCGAAAATACGGTAAAACACCGTCAGTTAGAGGAAACAATTAACACGCTCAATGAAGAATGGGAACAACTTTCTTTGCAGTCGGAGGAGATGAAGGCGGCGTATGAGAAGGAGAAGGCGAGGATGGAGGAGGATTAAGCACCAAGAACCAATTTCCAAGCATTAAACAATGATTAAATTAAAAATTAAATTTCAAAAACACAGATTAAAACTCAAATCTTACCCCTCACGCTAACTCTCTCTCACAAGAGGCGAGAGTACTAGTTTTTAATCTCTCTTTTATTCTACCTTTCGCAAAGAGAGATATTTTAATTTGTTTGGAATTTGGGTATTGGTTATTTTTTGATTATTGGTGTTTGGGATTTGAAATTTTCCCTTCGCCAGATTGGCCGCCGAGGGCACGGATTTCATTGAGGCGACGGTTGACATAAGAGAAGACTTCGGCACGGTTGCCGCGAAATTTTCTTTTCTCCTGACGTTCTTGTGCCCACTGATCGATAGAAGCAAGAATGAGATAATTTGTTTTACCACCTTTATCCAATGCAGGATTACGGCGTAGAGGTAATCCCACCACCTGCATTCCTTTCTCTAGTGCTGTATCACGCGACGGGTCACATATTCTCCACCTTTTATCAAGATACACCTCACAATCGACATGGTCATGCGGTTCGCCCGCAGCAACAAGACGTACTTTGTTATTATCCTGAGTAGCCCAATTCCAGAGAGGAACATCTCCCATTATTTGATAAAGGCGATACCGGGTGGGAATCCGCATAGAACGCAACATAGCCACCAGAAGATTAGTTTTTCCGGAACACATACCCCACCCTTGTAACAGAGTCTGAGAAGCAGGGGTATTCCAATTATCCAACCCGTAGGGAAGTTCTTTCACAAAAGCAAAAATATGCCGGAATATATCTTTCTGTTCTGGAAAACCATAAGCTAATGCGAGTGCCTTTACCTTTATTTCAGGATGAATAATAAAGTCACAGAGAGCGGTCTCTTTTAAATATTCTTCTTTAATCAAAATATCATCACCATAGAATATTACTCGAGGTTAATAATACCCATTTTGTTTAAAATAAGATTAGTAAAATATTTATTATTATACACAATAGTAAACTATTTGACATATCCTTGTTGTATTGCTAGTCTTTGAGCATACAACCGTGGCAAAAAATACAAGGAGGGGCAGATGCAAAAGATTACAAAAAACATCTATGTGGAAACAGGATTTCAGGGCTGTAATGTCGGTTTTGTTATTACCAGTAAAGGTATTGTTATGATTGATACTCCCATGCTGCCTGCAGACGCCATAAAATGGCGTGACCAAGTTGCCAAACATGGCATAGCACGTTACCTGATTAATACGGAGCCACATCAGGATCACTTCAGCGGTAATTATTTTTATAAATGCCCGATAGTAGCTCACGAAGGCACGCGCAATGCTATTTTAACAACCACCTCAGTCGACCAGTATAAAGAAAGCTTGAAACAAATGAGCCCGGCCAGTCTTCCTCTGGTAAGAAGATTCACTTTCCGTCCTCCCGACATTACATTTACAGAACGGATGACAATCCATCTGGGTGACCATACCTTTCAATTAATCAACTTCCCGGGGCATACTGCTTATCAGACGGCAGTCTATATTCCCGAAGAAAAAGTAGTTTTTACATCAGATAATATTTCCCATAACGTTCCCGCATGGCTACATCAGGCACTCCCTTATGAATGGCTGGAAACCTTACAGAAAATGGATGAGCTGGATGCCAAAGTACTGGTACCCGGACATGGCAGCGTCTGTGATAAAACATATCTTCCTGAGATGAGCTCCATTATTCAGTCCTGGATAAATGTCATGACAAAAGCCATTAAACAGGGTATGAATGAGGAAAAAATTCAGAAAAATATAGGCAGTCTCCTCGATACTAAATTAGCCGGTGCCGGTTACGATGAAGTTTTGTTAAGTATGAACGTTGCCCGTCTCTATGAAGTACTAAAATAACAACACAATTCCGTAAAAAAGAAACGGGGAATACAATTTACCTGTACCCCCTCCGTTTCTTTACCTCATTGAAAAACTCTCAGGGTATTTCCACAAGAACGGAACGGCTGACATCAGCAACCGTAGCACAGCCAACCGCCCGCATGGAGCGATTAAGTTCGGCATTAATATTCTCCATAAGATTCTCTACTCCAGCCGCTCCATCAGCCATCAATGCATAAACTAGAGGATAGCCGAATCCTACTGCCTTCGCCCCCAGAGCAAGACCTTTAAGCACATCATTGCCCGTCTTGAATCCGCTATCCACCAAAACCGTTATTCTTTTACCGACGCTGTCCACAATCTCCGGTAAAACAATAGGGGCGGGGATACCAAAAGCAAAGGAATGAACGGAATGATTACTGACAACGATAGCAGATGCCCCCAGCGAAACGGCTTTCCGGGCATCACTGATACTGAGAACACCTTTAATAATAAAGGGGATTTTTACTTCTGCAATCAACTGCTTCAATTCATCTGAACTATGCTGGCGGAATGTCTCTGTAAGAGTAACCCGGTCACCATGTAATCTTCCCAGAGAGAAATCCGTATCCATCCCTATAGCGATACAACCACGTGATACTGCATCCCGTGCTTTATTATATATCAGGTCAATATCATGGTATGGCTTGATTATCTTAACAACAGAAGCACCGGTATCTACGGTTTTCTGCAATTCATCGGAACCACCAATACCAATCATCATTAAAGCACCCATCCTGGCCATAACATTACCGACATCGGTAACCCAACTCTTCGGTATGTAAGTCGGTATGTAAGGATTTCTGGAAATGGCAGAACAAAAAGCAGGTGTTTTCAACTGCTTTCCGAAAAGAGTAATTGCAGTATCCGCTTCAGGAATATCAATAAAACTAGGAATAAAAAAGAGAGAGTCCAGATATTGACGCGTTGCCATCGCTGTAGCAGAAGCATAATTACCCAGAATCAAGGGCTGATCAACACCAATTTTCTTAAGGTTTTCCTGACCCTTAAGATAAATTTCCGATGCAGTGGGTTTTTCTTTATTTTGCGTGCTCATTCTTCCCTCTCACAAAGTAAATATTCTTATATAAAAATATGATAACATGTATTTTGTTAAATGTATATCTTTCTTTAGCATTAAACAAGGTTATATTATTAAATAAAAAGTGACCGAGATTAGTATATAAACTGAAACTCAGCCACTTTTCTTTGCGACAATTCTATTGTTTTTTATAAGTCGAAGTCGCCATTTAAATCAATTATATCCGGAATTTCATTCAGCTGATCAAACCCCATATCTGACGCAACACTGGTTATATACATACACCATGGTTGTGCAACAGAATAGAAGACTTCCTCTAATGAGATTATACCGTCTTCATCAAAGTCAATGGCTTCATTACCCTGAATTCCTACAGAAAAGAAAAAGTATGTAAAAAAACCATGGTTCACCCAACCAAGCTCCGGGAGTGATCCCAGTCCAAACACATCATAATGTCTACCATATTCTCCGGAGACATCATTTGCATCCGGTCCCGTGGCAGAAATTACCACACGACCAGGTCCAACTAGTTCTTCTAAAAATGCTCCTGATGAACAGGAATCAAAGATAAAAGCAATTTGGTTAGTATTAAAATCTGAGAATGCGGCAGCAAGTTCGTCATCAGATATAAAATCCAATGATTGAGGATCTTCGTCTCCACGAACTATCAATCCAACCGTATCAGATTCTTCGGGAATACCCATCTCATTAGCAAGTAGAGAATGCCCACTATAATAGAACAATACTTTATCGGATTCGCTGGCTTTAGCTTTAATATCATTAATTGCTTTCAAGATATTATTTCTGGTAGCAGCATAATTAACTAGAAGTGTAATATTACTTTGCTTTAAACCATAATTCTTAAGGAGAACATGCTGAACCAGAAGCGCATCATCATTAGCATAAAATAAATCCAGACCGGCAGGATTATCAATAATTGAGCCGTGACCAGGATAATTCGAGATGCCAATAACAATGGCATAACTATTACTTTGCTCATTATCTGGCGCAACATCGCTTTTAGCAAAAACTGCAGCGGGGAAAGTAATGATACTCAAGATAAATATGAGAGAAAGTATAATAAATATTCTCTTAACGGGTTTATTCAGACTTCTTTGCATTTTACTGTACCCCCTTATACTAATATCAGCTTATGTCTAACTCATTATCCAAAGTTATATAACCAAAAGCATTATACATTAATGTCTGAGATTTTCAACTCTCCGAATTAAATCATCTAAAATGTAACCGAAGTGGGTATCGTTAAATCACATAAATTGTAACCGTAGGTGGTGAATGCGGTCAAGGGTTTTTGGGTCAATTTTAGAATATGC
>DDXZ01000006.1 GCA_002347295.1 Dehalococcoidia bacterium UBA2247
GCGGCCGACTTCCTTAATGACCGTGTCGTCGTCCCCGGGTATGAGGAACACGATGTCAGACTACTACGTATGCTCACTGATCGGGGAACAGAATACTGTGGTAATCGGGAGTGTCACGAATACGAGCTTTACCTGGCCATAGAAGATATCGACCACTTGAAAACAAAGGCCCGCTCACCACAGACTAATGGCGTTTGTGAACGATTCCACAAGACGATACAGGGTGAGTTTTATGCCGTTGCCTTCCGGAAGAAGATATACCGTAGTCTGGAGAAAATACAGGAAGATGCTGACCAATGGATAGAGGAGTATAATACGCAGCGAACACACTCGGGGAAATATTGCTTCGGCAAGACACCGTATCAGACGTTTGTGGAGAACAAGCACCTGGCGGATGGGAAGATGCTGGATAGATTACAACCGACAGATAGTACTGTCAGAGAGGTCTCAAGTGTCAGATGAAGTCGTGGCTAGTACATCCCAGATACAACTGGATTAATTTCCACTATTTATAGGGAAAGTAAGCTTCTCATAATGTTTATATAAAGAATGAAAATGTCCGCTATAGTCTTTCTGCCATGGTTTCTTCCTGCCGCAGAAATGTAAAAACACTGTATTACGCAGGATATAATCCATATCCACAGTTCCGTGGCTATTTAATTTATAAAGGCGATAGTATCTCACATGAAAATTATATTTAGTTTCATCTATACTCTTTATTGTTTTTGAATATAATGCGTTAATGATGTCCTGGTCCGGCATAATCAGTTTAAAATGGTTCTTTTTAATAAAATTAAGTATTACTTTCTCATCAATCAATTCTCGCTGAAGTTTTAAATTCATTAACAGAACTCCAGAATTATAAAATCCCCCGGCCTTAAAAAAAGTTAAAGGGTCTAAGGGATTCAAGCGCAGTTTATTTACCTCAGTAAACGGAATTATATTGTGACATGCCGCAGCACATAAAAATCCTTCTAAATCTATTTCGTAAAGTTCTCTCATGGAATTTATAACAAGGATATCCGCATCTAAATATAATACCCTCTCTACTTCAACAGGAAGGAATTTATAGGCAAGCAAACGATAATACATTTCTTTGGTAAAGTATGCGGTAACCGGTGCATCTTTAAAAATTCCGTCTTCAATCACTATGCTGTTAAATTTATGACCATGACTTACAACAAAATTGTTTAAATCACCGATTTCAGACTCTTTGAGAGAGGAATACATGAGATAAATCGTAAAATGCTCATCCTGATTGTTAATAAACATCGATTTAAGCATTATTTTTAATGGTTTAAGATAATTTGAATTCAGTGTTACCAGAATATTCATATTTATCGCCTTTTGTCCAATATATATTTACTTTGAGCACCTTCCACTAGAGCGATTATAAACACATATCCCTAGCAGGGTGTTGAAAAAAGGCAAAATGCGTGAAAATCATCCAAAATTCGTGCCTAGCCAACACCCCTTTTTAGTCCAAAACAAGGTTTTTCAACACCCTGCTAGAATTAAGATAGCGTTTTCAATAATCCATAAATTGAAACAATATTAATAAAGTTTGTCTAAACAAGCAAATAAGCAAATAGTAGAGTCACCAGATAACATTTCCTATAGGGAATTAAGCGGATTATTATTGACAGTAGCCATTTACTTAAATTAGAATCGCAATTTGCCACTACTTTTAATGTAATAGATTATAATTTGAGGAGAAGAGCAGGAGATAACTCGTTATCAACTGCCAAACATTTACACTACAGAGATAATATGTATCAGGAATTTTCAGAAAATACGGCGCCCCATTATAAATCGCGCCGGCCCATCTGATTTACTTTAACCAAAATGCGAGTAGCAGCTAACAAACCAGTCAATATTAGGCAAGTTCCAGCCCCGAGAATTGCTGATATTGATAATAATACAGAAAGAATAACTTATTTTAACAAGCAAACAGGAGAATAAATTGACAGCACAAGATAACAAAGAAAGTAATGTAATCTGGCAGAGCAATGTGGAATTATTAATCAACCGATTAGGGAAAGAGCGCACATCGCTATTACCCTCTCTGGAATCGATTCAGGAAAACCTGGGGTTCATCCCGGAAGATGCCGTGAACTATCTTGGTGAAATATATAAATTGCCTGTTACAGAAATCTACAGTGTAATCACTTCTTATAAAATGCTGGACACAGAAATAAAAGGTAAATACCTGATAAAAATATGTGATTCTCTTTCCTGCCGCATTAACCAATCACTCAATCTGATAAAAAGCATACGGGATATATTGAACATCCAGCCGGGAGAAACAACTCCAGATAATAAATTCACCCTCGAAGTGGTGGACTGCCTCGGCGCATGTGATCAGGCACCTGTGATGATGGTCAATAAAACAATCTACGGTAAACTGAATAAAGCCAAACTTAAGAACATCCTGAATGATTTACAAAGTAAGGATTAAAGTATGGAAGAACTATTATTAAAAAATATTCGCAAGACAAATTATCAGAATATTTCTGTATATGTTGCCGACGGTGGTTACCAGGCATTGAAAAAATCCCTGTTTATGAAACCTGAAGACATATTAAACGAAGTAAAAAAATCCTGTCTCACTGGCAGGAGTGCGGCATTTCCGGTAGCAACGAAATGGTCTTTAACCCGGCAGAATTCCGCCAGGCCTAAATATATCGTTTGTAATGCTGATGAAGGAGAGCCCGGCTGTTTCAAAGACAGGTTATTACTGTCACGTGACCCTCATCGCTTACTGGAAGCTATGATTATTACCGGTTATACCGTAGGTTCGCAACAGGGGTATATCTATATCCGTGGCGAGTATACCAATGAAAGTCAAATTGTAGAAAACGCTATTAGCCAGGCTGAAGAGAATGGTTATCTCGGAGAGAATATACTGGGAAGTGGCTTTTCCTTCCATATCCGTGTTTATCAGGGCGCTGGTTCCTATGTTGCCGGTGAAGAAACGGCTTTATTACGCTCAATGGCAGGTTTTCGTCCCTCCCCCGGTATTCGTCCGCCATATCCGGTAAAATATGGCTATCTCGGCAAACCGACAGTGGTAAATAATGTCGAAACACTGGTCAATATTCCGACTATTGTGCTGAATGGCGGCGATTGGTTTAGCGAGATAGGAAATCCGGATTATCCCGGCACAAAACTATTTTGTCTTTCCGGTAATGTTAACCGGCCGGGAGTATATGAGCTTCCCTTTGGTGTTACTCTGGGAGAATTAATCAATGAATATGGTTATGGTGTCAGAGGCGAATTAAAGGCAATTTTACCAGGCGGTGTCGCCAGCGGTCTGGTGACCGACCTGAATATAAAAATGGATTATAAAAGTCTGGCGAAAGTTAACAGTCTCCTTGGACCGGGCGTCGTAATCGTTATGAATAAAGACGTAGATATCATCGCTATCTCCATCCATACTCTGGAATTTTTCGCCAGAGAATCCTGTGGTAAATGCTCGGTATGCCGGGAAGGAATACGCGCCGGATTGACAATAATGAACCGCTTCGCCAGAAACGAAGCCGAACTAGGCGATATTGAATTGTTAAAGACACTACGCCGGCTCATGTATGATACCGCTAATTGCGTCCTCGGTCAGGCCGCACTTAATGCTACCGTCAGTGCCATAAGACTGTTTAGAAATGAGTTCGAATCACGAGTGAGGAATCAGTCAGTATGGTAACGTTATCTATAAATAATCAAAAGGTCGTGGTACCTGAAGATACCACTGTTCTGGAAGCAGCCCGACAAATAAATGTAAATATACCCACCCTCTGTCATCTGGAAGGGTTGGAGAATTACGGCAGTTGCCGCATCTGCGTGGTAGAAATAGAGGGCGAGCCCAGATTATCCCCTTCCTGTATGCGCACGGTTAGCGAAGGCATGGAGATCTCCACCAATAGCAAAAGAGTCTTAAAAGCCCGCAGAATGATAATCCAGCTTTTATTAGCCAATCATGCGGAAAACTGCCCCACATGTGAACGTAGCCAGAATTGCGAACTACAGCAACTGGCTTTCGAATTAGGGGTAAGAGAAAACCACTTTGTTAATATGGTAAATAAAGTACCCCTCGATATGTCCGGTCCGGCAATCATCCGTGACCCTAATAAATGTATTTCCTGCGGCCGTTGCATTCGTATGTGTCATCAGATTCAATCTGTCGGCGCAATTGATTTTATGAATCACGGAACCGATATCATGGTAACGACGGCATTAAACAAAGGATTAGGTAACGTGGAATGTATTAATTGCGGCCAGTGCATCCATGTTTGTCCTGTCGGTGCGATAACAGAAAAACCTCACGTTGACGCGGTCTGGGCGGCTATCCAGGATAACACTAAACATGTTGTCGTACAGGCTGCACCGTCTATAAGAGCAGCTCTGGGTGAAGAACTGGGACTCGCGCCCGGCACTCTGGTGACCGGGAAAATGTACGCTGCTCTAAGACGATTAGGCTTCGATGCCGTGCTCGATACTAATTTCGCTGCCGACCTCACTATTATGGAGGAAGCTTCAGAACTGGTACAGAGAATCAAGAATGGGGGAATATTACCTCAGCTTACCTCATGCTGCCCGGGTTGGATAAAATTTGCGGAGCATTTTTATCCTGACCTGCTGCCCAACATCTCTTCCTGTAAATCACCTCAGCAGATGTTCGGTTCTCTGGTTAAGACTTATTATGCACAGCAAAAAAAGGTTGAGCCCGCCGCGATAATCTCTGTTTCTGTTATGCCGTGTACCGCCAAGAAATTTGAGGCGCAGCGGCCGGAAATGAACGCCAGTGGTTTCCGCGATGTTGATTACGTTTTAACTACACGGGAATTAACCCGGATGATAAAAGAAAGCGGCCTTGATTTTGCCGGATTACCGGACGAACAGGCGGACAGACTGATGAGTCGGTACACCGGCGCCGCCACGATTTTCGGTACTACGGGCGGTGTAATGGAGGCCGCTTTAAGAACAGTCTATAAACTGATTACCGATACGGAACTTTCCCATCTGGAGGTACAACCGGTTAGAGGGCTGGAAGGCATTAAAGAAGCCAAGGTAAACATTAATGGAATGACAGTAAAAATAGCGGTAGCTCACGGAATGGCCAATGCCCGTATATTACTGGAGCAGATAAGGTCGGGAGTTTCCCCGTATCACTTTATCGAAATAATGGCCTGCCCCGGCGGCTGTGTCGGCGGTGGTGGCCAGCCGATAGGTTATGATATGGTTTTACGAAGCACCCGGGGCAAAGTTCTCTATAGCGAAGATACCAAATTACCCTTGCGCCGCTCCCATGACAATACAGAAATCAAAGAAGTATACAAGAATTTCCTCGGCGAACCGCTCAGTCATAAATCGCATGAATTATTACACACCACCTATATCAATAGGAGAAATAAGAAATAAATAGTATAACTATAGAGATAAAGGTGAGGAGAAATGAATAAAATCGCAATCTTAACTAATAAAAGAACTGAGATTATTATTTTCTCGGTATTACTGGGGGCAGCCACGCTGGCACCCCTTATCGGCAATCAATTTATCACCGGAACAATTGTGAATAGCTGTCTGTTACTTGCCGCGGCAACCCTCGGCATCCGTGCTGCATTACTCATCGGTATTTTACCCAGTACAATAGCCCTGGCCACCGGTTTATTACCTGCGGTACTGGCACCGATGATTCCTTTTATTATTCTGGGGAATACCATATTGGTAATGGTTTTCGACTATCTGAAAAGAACTAACTACTGGCTGGGTGCCGTTACCGGTGCGGTATTAAAATTCGGATTTCTTTACGCCATGATATCCATTGTCAGTGATTTAATCATCAATAAAAATATCGTTAGCAATGTGGCATATATGATGAGCTGGCCGCAGCTGGTAACCGCTCTTGCCGGTTCTTTTGCTGCTTTCGGCATTCTTTATCTGAAAGATAAATCAGGTATCCATTAGAAGCAATAAAGCCGGACATTATTGAGGACTGGAGAAGATATTATCTCAATTAATCATGGCGAGGAGTTAAAGCAACAACTGTAACAATAGGTATGCGGTTCCCACTTTCGTCTATTTCATCCGGACCGTAGTGCCAGAATACCCTGTAAGCTCCGGGAGTATTTTGTTGGACATATGCCTCGAAGACTTGTATGCCATAACGCCTTGTTAATGATTCGCACTCATGAGTTTGTAAAGACTTTATTTGGAGATTTGTTTCCAAATGTCTTAAGGTTTTTCTTACTTGTTTCAGGACACCCTTCAGAGAAGGGGTATTCTCAATGACCGTTAGCTGCTTATCAGCTACAAATGTAAAACGTAACTCATGATTCATCTTCTACGTATTTTGCAAATGAGCCCCGTTTTATTGTTTTACTGCTCGTTGACTCAGTAATACCCCTATCAATTGTAGTCAGAAGCTCTTTATTTTTGAAGAGCC
Organism: Dehalococcoidia bacterium UBA2247; assembly: GCA_002347295.1. Classification (GTDB taxonomy): domain Bacteria; phylum Chloroflexota; class Dehalococcoidia; order UBA2247; family UBA2247; genus UBA2247. The sequence continues at coordinate 6,440 of DDXZ01000006.1, forward strand.
AGAACTCAGATGCCGGTATATTAACCTGAGGATCTAAAACTATTTGTCCAATGCTATTGTGATATACAAAATATGTAACACCTTCCTGTACTACTGCTTTTGGTAAATTCACTTTTTTTAGAATCCGGTGTAACACCTTTCCCGACTCTGATTAAGTTCGAATCTTTTATAATAGTTACCATTTATCCACCTGCCTAGATACATATCCATACTCATACTTTTATATCTAAACAACATCTACTTACATAGTATAAGCCATGGTGGGATTATCCCACTATTGCCAATTCACTTCCATTCCAAAATGACCCACTACCTGGATTTACGAATAAAAAATGGAGCCAGCGGAGGGAATCGAATCCACGACAAGCAGTTTACAAATTCGTCAATTATTATCAAAATGGTGATTTTAGGTATAAATCAGCATCTTGGTATTTTAGGAGAAATTCTGTTTTTTTGCGTGAAATATTTTACAGTAATTATTAATGTCATCACATTGGTCAGTGATTTGTTAGTGATTATTATACCTCATTATACGTATGGAGTTAGTTAGTTCTCCCTGAAAAACGCCTGATGACCTGACTGACGGGCGTATTGTTCATGTTCTCGAATAATAATAATAACCTCCCTTTTGTTTCTCTATTTATCCAATCCGGGAAGACTGCCAGAGGTTATGGGCGAATATTCCCTGACCGACCCATATATTCACCCCGGGGCTGCCCCGTAGACGGCTCCTCTTGAGCCCGCTACTCTTCAGCCAGTCCTCATTAGCCTGCGAATAGAAACCCCGGTCGCCAGCCACCGCCTTTAGCCTCTTGCGAAACATACGCCGGTGTTCCCTGACGGCGGGTTTGAGCAAAGCGGTATCGGACGGATTTTCTTCGAGCACATCGTAAGTGGTGATAATGTCATGGTCGGTTTCTCCTCAAAGCATCTTGCATCCAAACTCGGTATCCGCCCGTGCCTTGCCCCTCTTTTGCCCAAAACCGCCTTCTTCAGCTTGCCGACCACACGGGTGATCACCCTGATGCCATCATTCAGCAGTCCCGTATCCGTAGGATGGTGAATATCAGATTCCACCACCGTGGTGTCAAAGCGCAACTTCCTGCCCCTGATTACCTTCCCCTCTTTCAGCTTCAGTACCAGGGCCTCATTCAGGGAACGCACCATCTCCTCACCATACTTGTGGGTCAGCTTGTAAAGTGTTTTTGTCTCATAATTGCTCTATGCCGACCTTTGCATATATAATCAATTCTAAACAGGCATCCGGATTGATAGCGGAGGTATTATGAATAGAATGAAGATTTTATTAGTAATAGTTGTGGTTTTAATAGCTGTACCGGGATTGGTGGGATGTGAGGGGAAGACTGCTACGCCGACAGCAACATCCACGGTTGTGGCAACAACTACAGTAACAACAACATCCACTCCGACAGTAACGGTAACGCCAGAGGTAACTGTAACAGCAACGGCAGAGCCAACTACCAGCCCGACTCCAACAGCGACAGTTACAGTTACTCCTACTGAGACGGTGACAACAACTCCTATACCGGAACCCACTGTTGAGTCTACACCCACGCCGGAACCGACAGCAGAACTAACACCTACGCCGGAGCCAACTGCGGAACCTACTCCTACACCTACTCCGGATGCTCTGGCAATATATGCAACAGGTAGTAATCCGCAGGCAATGATTATTGATAATAACTATCTCTGGGTAGCTAACAGCGGTAGTAATAATGTGATGCAATTGAGAATGTCCGATGGTCAGGTGGTACAGACTTTTGAGACGGGAACAAATCCCTCTGCTCTGGCAACCGATGGTACCTATCTCTGGGTGGCTAATGCCGGCAGCGATAATGTAATGTTATTCCGTATTTCGGATAGGCAATTACTCGGTACATTCTCAGTGGGGAGCCGTCCTGTTGCTTTGCTATTGAACGGGAGCAATGTTTTTGTTCTTAATAACGGCAGTAATAATATAATGTTGTTGCGCGCAATGGATGGTCAGTTGCTGGCTACTTATAATGTTGGGGCAAGCCCCGTATCATTAACCGGTGATGGTACTTTCATCTATGTGGTTAATTCCGGTAGTAACAGTGTTACTATGTTGCGTATCAATACCGGGCAAAATATTACTACGCTTAATGTCGGTGTGAGTCCCTCTGCTCTAGTAACCAATGGCACCTATATCTGGGTGGCTAATTCCGGTAGTAATAATATTACTATGCTGCGTATCTCTGATAGTCAATTGATTAATACTTATACTACGGAGACAGACCCCAGTTCTATTGTGACGGATGGGACCTATCTCTGGGTGGCTAATTCCGGAAGTAACAATGTGACGATGATGCGTATTTCCGATCAGCAGGTGTTAAGGACTTACAATGTTGGTACTCAGCCGTGTTTATTGGTCCGGTCCGGAACACAAATCTGGGTTGTTAACGCCGGGAGCGATAATTTAATGCTGCTGGAATAGAATAGCACTTATTTGCGGGGTTAAAAAGGTTTTTAGACGGAATAAAGGGGAGTTTATTCAGGGGCACGGAATATCGTGCCCCTGAATTTTGGCAATATCCGGGAAGTCGATGATTATTTTGGTGAATGGATCAGGCTGGTGTTATAATGAGCGATTGTGCTTCTCAGGTTCCTGCTACATTCTCATAGTTCTGCGGTGATTGCAGCTCTATCCGGCGGTATAATTAAGACAAAATATTTGTCAAGAAGGTAATGATACAGGGTATTGAATAAAGTTAATAACGAGGTTAAAGATAGAAGCGAAGCCATGGGACAGGGCAAAATCTGGCCTCTCCTGTGGCGCTTTTCCGCGCCATCTGTCATTTCTATGCTGGTGGTATCCAGCTATAATATTGTTGATGCCATCTGGATAGGCCGACTTGGTTCAGAAGCTCTGGCAGCAATGGCTATTGTTTTCCCCCTGATGATTATTTATATGGCGGCTGGTATGGGAGTTGCTGTCGGTTCGGCATCACTTATTTCACGCAGATTGGGTTCCGGGCAGAGAGAAGAAGCGGATAGAGCCGTTGGTGCCGGGATTACCCTTTTTCTAATTCTCAGCATAATATTGACAGTTATCTTTTATCCGAATCTGGAGAGTGTTCTCAGTGTATTTGGTGCCACGGGAGAAGTGCTGACAATGGCCGTGGCTTACATGAGAATTGATACCATGTTCATCACGTTGAGCTTGCTTCTTATCGTACTATCGGAGATGGTACGGGCAGAAGGAAGACCAGTATTATCCAGTACCGCTTCCATTGTTTCCGGTGTTCTGAATTGTATTCTGGACCCTCTTTTCATTTTCGGCTGGGGAATTTTCCCGGAGATGGGGATTGCCGGAGCGGCAGTGGCAACGACGATCGGGAGAGGGATTGGTGTTATTATCCTTCTTTTTTATCTGCTATCGGGACGCTTGTCCTACCGGCTGCGTCTATCTTACTTTAAGCCCGTATTAAGAGTATATCTTGATATATTCCGTATTGGATTTACCGTGATGATACGTAATGCCGGTGGTTCTTTCGTTCAAATACTAGCAACACGTTCGGCAGCTTCTTTTGGAGTTATTCCTCTGGCCTTGCTGGGTGTAGTCTTCCGTATTCTTAGTTTTGGTTTTATGCCCTGTGTAGGAGTGAGTCAGGCGATAATGCCGCTGGTGGGATATAATTATGGTGCGGAAAAATATGGCAGAATAAGCGAAATTGTTGTTAAAGCAGGTGCTGCTACTACCGGATGGGCGATAATTTGCTGGGTCGCTGTTATGGTAGCAGCCCGGCCGATACTATCTTTGTTTGGTAGTGATGCGGAATATCTTGAGCAGGGAGCAATAGCATTCCGCCTTTTTGCGGCTGTTTTCTTTACCGTTGGTGTTCAGGTGACTATCAGTGCGTTATTCCAGGGATTGGGGAGAGCTCTTCCCGCGTTAATAGTAGGTTCGGCACGACAGGTAATATTCCTTGTTCCTGCCGTCCTTATTTTACCCCGGCTATTGGGAGTGAACGGATTATGGCTATCTTTTCCTGTAGCGGATGTTCTGGGTATTATTGTCAGTATCTTATGGGGAAGGGCAGAATTTCATCGTATGGGTTTGCAGTTTAACACCAGGCCATTATTGTATGGAAATCAGGTATCGGTTGCAGATGACTCTCCGAAAGGAAAGTAAATAGTTCAATAATTACCGGCGTTTGCTATTGCATCTAAAGTAAGGTATTGAGTTGTATTTACCACCCCGCTTTAGATTATCATGTTCCGATATAATCGGGACTCATAATGACAATAAAACATTACTTCGGGATGGCAAGTAGTACTTTTAACCGATTAATTCTGTTAAATCATCAGGGTTGGATATACTGGATACCCTATCCAGAAATTCCTTGAGAGAATTGCACTGTGCACGTAGTGTCTGTAATTGTGTGCCGACAGGGCTGACTGAACCGGGACTGGTGCCGTAACTGCCGTGCCAGGCAAAATAAGCCTGGTTGATTTTACGGACATAATAACCGTTTTGTTCTAAATATTGCCGCTGCGTTTCCATGTATTCTTCAGCTTCTTTAATTTTACCTTCTGCCAGAAGCGAGTCTGTTGTGACACGAATATTATGCATTTCATTATTAAAATCAAAAGTGTCTTTCCCCTGTGGCGCGTTGGAAGCCGAATCGTTATTATTACCATAGAGGGCAGTGATAAGCTGAGCGCCGATTTCATCACCGACAATATCAGCCACTGTTTCATTAATAGTGCGCATTTCATAACTATCATAATAATTCCGGCCGAGGGAATGAAAAAAAAGATAGTGGTGTGTCCATTCATGAGCTATTGTAGCAAGAATAAATTCGGCGGAAGCATTATTGGGTATCATACTGGGGTAAGTTGATATACCTCCGACACGTTCTACCAGTGCAGAATATCCCAGGTCTGTCAGTCTTTTTTCGATGTCTGTTATCTCTGCTGATGTTAAACCGGAGTGCAGTACCAGAGTATCCTCCATCTCAATTCTAGCGCGGGGAGAAATGACTAACAGATAAGGCAGTTTGGCAAAAGAGAAGATGACCGGAGGGAAAGTGAGTCCGGGTAAAAGGGAAATATCTTCTTCCTCCAGCACATCGTTAATTTTTTCACTAATAATAATTTGTGTCCCTATAGCATTAGTATCCAGGGTAGTAATAACTTCTGACAATCTGGTTGCGGTGGTTTCTCTTTCCGTTTGAGCTACGTTACCGGTAGCGTTTTCCAGCCGTGTCATCCGGTAATCCAGATAGCTATGTTCTTCACAAAGGTAGAGATAAGTGCGTACCAATTCCAGTTTTTCGTCTTCTGCCATACCGGTGTAATGGTTATGATAGCGGATGCGGCTAACAAGGTCGCTGGAAAGATTACTGACACTCCAGTTTATCATGCTAAAAGCATAAGGACGGGCGATATTATTAAAACCGGGTGTGCGGAAAGGAATATCTCCGCCGGCAGGAAGGAGTATCAGTAAAATTAGCAGAGGGAGGATTATTCTGGTGCGTATTTTTTTCATAGTGTTCTCGAATTGAAATAATTATACTCGTAACAGAAAAGGAAATCATTTTCTATATGCAGAGGGAATATACGTTGATTTCCGCCGGGAAACGGTAATATATTCCTGTTGTGATAAGTAATCTCGTTCAGATAGATAACTGACACTATAATAGTGTCATGAAAATAAGATATAACATCGCCCAAGGAAGTTATCAGTTAAGCAGATTAACAATTGATCTGTCTAAAGAAGCGCAAGTCAGACTGAGCTGGTTTGATTACTACCGGAATCATCAGCATAACGCCCGCTTAACTTGCCGGCACTTCGGGATATCGCCGCAGACCTTTTATCACTGGCAGAAACGTTATGATCCTCATCATCGCAAAATTCTGAAAACCCGTTCCTGCCGTCCAAAGAGAGTGCGCCAACCAACCTATACTCTGGCACAGATTGAAGCCGTACGTAAGGTATGGGAATGTTATCCCCACAGAGGCAAAGACAAACTGGCAGTAGTACTGCGGGCAGCAGGATATGAATTGTCCGTTTCTCTGGTAGGACGCAGCATCACTTATCTTAAGAAATGTAATGTCTTACGGGAACTCATAAAGCATAAGAGAATCCAGAAAGGTTTTAACTTTTGCGTTGTGGTTTTGACTTTTTAAGCTTTGACCCCCGTTCAGGCCAGGGGCATGCTTTTGAACTTTACCTTTTGAGTTATTGTTAATTGGTAGTATTAATATGTCATACTGGACCCTGAGCTTGTCGAAGGGGAAGCATCTGGGGTGGGGAGGACAGTTTGAGATTTGGTATTTGTAATTTGGAATTTCATATTGTTTGTTATTTGTAATTTAATATAGTATTGGAAAATTGGACTTTAAATATTATATCATAACAGGCTATCTAAAAACCTCTTCTGCTCGAGGCTGAGCGTCAACCATCAATCATCCCGCATCTTCATCCTTATCTCTTAAAGCCTACCACCCTTTTTGACTTCTTTTACTCGCTTTTGGACTTAAGGTTTACACCGCAGCTCCGACCAAGGTCAATTGTTCTTCTCCGTATCCCGGCACAGCCTCTTCAATCAGCTGATCATACTTCCCCGACAAACTGACTGTACCCTCGAGCACTCTCTTGACAATCTTCTTCACGTTGTGTACCAGACACAATAGTGAAAATTCACCCCGCACTTTCACCGAGCCATGCAGGTCCATCAATGTCTTCCTGCTATTCCATTTTATATCCCCGAAAACCGGCCCCACCGTGTATCCCCGCTGGGTATAGATCCGTTTTCCCTCTTCGCCTCTCCGCTTTTTCTCTCATTGCCTCCATAAGCGACTCGCGCCTATCCCGACTTACCGTGCATGCCTTTCCTGCGGTACATCGCTTCCTTACCGGACACTCCCGGCAAGATTCCCCTCACGCTGCTGCACCGCCCATCGTTGCAACTCCTTACCCTCCGGGCAAATGCAGGTATCTCTCGCCTCGTCATACTGTATTCCCTGAATATCTTCATCCGCCATTACCTCCGCGAGAAACATCTTCTCCACACATTATACCCCGTCTACTCTATCACCACCTGCCTCTCCAGCGGACTTTTGGGACAGCCTGATAACATATAATAAAAAGAAAAGGACGCACTGTGTTGCGCCCTTTTGTTGGGGGTATTAAATTGTTGTTTCTTATACTGCTGGATTAACCACGCGCCCGACGAAGAGAATAGCGTTTGTTTCAATATCACGAATAAAGAAGATGAAGGGACGGTCTACGGTTACTTCTATCGGGGTGGCCGGCATGGAGGTCTGTCCGACGATTACGGCAGTGGCAGCAGCGGCTTCGGTACCGGCTTCATCAACCGAGACGAAAGCTTTATGGAAGACATCAGTAATTTGCAGTTCCGATTTCTCGTTCATTCCGGAGAAATCGGCATTTTCGGTAAAAGCAACGGGCATTCCCATTTCGGAAAGGTTCTGCTTCAGGCTGAAGCTGGAATCAAACTCGAATTTAGGTAATGATAAATTCACCTGATGGTACTCCAAATTGGTAATAATATCCTGTATCATTTCCAGATGCAGATTATCTTCAAAGCGGATAAAGTAGCCCAGTTGGGGGAGCAAAATGACCATAGAGAGTTCGTTGCCATCGTAAGGCAATTCTATTGCCTGGTATTCTTTGACCTCTGTGTATTTTAATGATTTTGTTTGCTGCATCATGGAGACAGTAGTGGTGCTGCCATTAAGCAGATTGAAGAAAGCGTCATGTGTGGCAGCCTCCTCAAAGGGATACAGCCAGGCAGCATTGAAGTAAATGGCATTGGTGAGTACCAGCCGGGTAAGGTCGCTGATTGCTCCCTGGGGGATGAGGTCTTTAATGCGTTGTTCAGTCTGCTCGCTGACCCAATCATTAATAGTAATACGTGATGGTTCCGGTTCATGGATAAAGTCCAGTATACGCAGACCAGCGCCATAATTTACGGCTAAGGTGTCGAGATATTCATCGAGAAATTCATAGTCTTTTTGTCCCCAGATGGCATTAACAATATTAAGGCGGAACTCGCCTCCATCTTTTCCCTGGGCACCCTCGCCGCGACTCTGGAGAATGGTATCAAGGTTATTTAATGCCGGGTGTAACTGTGCCTGTGGTAGAAGATAGCTTAAAGTATCGGCCATTTCTGTTGCAGTATCGCTTCGGGCACCGGCATAGGTCATGGCCAGGGCAACGGAGATGCTGTAAGGCGAGTAAAATAAATTGCCCTCTGTTCCTTTCAGTGCTTGATAAAAACGGAAGGCAAAGTCACTGTTACCGTTCACCAGTGTATCCAGGTCGGCCTGATCTACCGCGGCTGTGGCGCGCGGCTTGTCCGATTTCAACACACTAGCTGATGCTGCCGGAGTGCAGGCAATGGGGAGCAAGAGTATTGCTACGAGTAATATGGAGAGTAATATTTTTTTCATTCCTGTAACCTCTGTTAATATTATATCTTTTATTGCTTCTATTAAGAAGACGTAGAGAGAGGGCGTTTTGCTCAGAATGAACAGGAACAGGCTAGGGAAATTGGTCAGATAGTATTATGAGGATGTTGTTTTGCTTATTTTGACTATCTCTTGCAAGGAGCGAAGGAGAATATAATCAGGCATGGCATGTCGTGCTCCTACAATGGGCAGATTTTAAACCTGCCCCTACTTAATAAGGAGAGATATTAGTTGGGGTACCCTGGTTCCTCTGCGGCCTGGGGGTACCTGAGCCAGAGGATAATAAAAAAGCAGGAATGACAATAAAACGTTACTGGAAAATTATTAATAATGATATGATGTAAATGGAAAAGGAGAATCTTTTTTATATGGCACATGTTCATGAACGACCGCTAAAGCTAACACTGTTTATCGTAGTCGGTATTATGATTGCCGAGATTATCGGAGGTATTCTCAGTGATAGCCTGGCATTGCTCAGTGATGCCGGACATATGGCGATTGATGCGCTTGCTCTTAGTCTAAGCTGGTCGGCTATCAGGATTGCCCGGCGGCCGGCCACACTGGGGAAAACTTATGGCTATCACCGGGCGGAAATTCTGGCAGCTCTGATTAATGGTACGATGCTTATCGTGCTTGCTATTATTATATTTTATGAAGCGTACCAGCGTTTCTCTCAACCGCCTGAAGTGAAAGCGCCGCTCATGCTGACTGTTGCTGTTATCGGTTTAATCGCCAATATTGCCGGGGTGGTTCTCCTTAAAGATGAGCATCGTAAAAGTATCAATATCAAGGCAGCTTTCTGGCATGTCTTAGGAGATGCTATTTCTTCACTGGGAGTCATTATTGCCGGTATTATTATCTTGATCACCGGTTTCTATCTGGCGGATTCGATAGCAGCGATTATTACTGGGGGGATAATGATATGGGGCGCGGTACAGGTGGTGACTGAAGTGGTAAATGTGCTTCTGGAAGGAGTGCCACGGAATATTAGCGCCGGTGATGTTATTGCCACTATACGCAGCATTCCCGGTGTGAATGATATTCATGATATTCATATCTGGGCGATAACATCTAGTATCAATGCATTAAGTGCACATCTGCTTATCGATGACCAGATGGTGAGCCGGAGTGCGGACATAGTGGCGGCAGTTAAAGGTGAATTGAAGAAGCAGTACAATATTAATCACACGACTTTACAATTAGAGTGCGTGGATTGTTCTACCGGCATGGTCTGTAATCTTATTGAAATAGAAACTGAAGAAGACCACGAACATATATGAAATTTCTGAATATTAAATAATCAGCCCGCCGGAGAGGCGGGCTGACATTGTTTTAGGGGGAGTTATTTACTGCTCTTACGTTTTGGTTTATTGAAGGTGAGACCTTTGGCATCGCTGTCCACATTAACCGTGTCACCGTCTTTAAGTTCCCCTTCCAGTATTTGTTTGGAGATGGGGTTTTCCACATAGCGCTGGATGGAACGTCGTAATGGCCGGGCACCATAGAGCGGGTTATAGCCGTCTTTAGCTAACCATGTCCGGGCGGCATCGCTGACATTGATGGTAATCTTATGTTCCTCCAGCCGGTGTTCCAGGTCTTTTATCATGAGAACCACGATTTGTTTGATATCATCTTCTGATAGAGGATGGAAGATGACAGTCTCATCGATTCTGTTCAGGAATTCAGGACGGAAGGCCTTGCGCAAGGCACTTTCTACGGCACTATCCAGACGTTTCTCCTCATCTTTTCTTGCTTCTTCACGTAGAAAACCTGTTTTCTGCCGGCCTAATTCGCCGGTTCCCAGATTACTGGTCATGATGATGATAGTATTTTTGAAGTCTACGGAATGTCCGTGACCGTCCGTCAGCCGTCCGTCATCCATTATCTGGAGCAGGATATTAAAGACATCCGGGTGTGCTTTCTCGATTTCATCCATAAGGATGACGCGATAAGGGCGGCGGCGCACCGCTTCCGTGAGTTGTCCCCCTTCTTCATAACCGATATATCCCGGGGGCGCTCCGATTAAACGTGATACGGTATGTTTTTCCTGATATTCCGACATATCAAGACGAATCATGGCATCATCACTACCAAAGAGGAAGTTAGCCAGAGTTTTAGCTAGTTCTGTTTTACCGACACCGGTGGGACCAAGGAAGATGAAGCTTCCAATAGGCCGGCGCGGGTCTTTGATTCCCGCCCGGGCACGGCGTACCGCTTCCGAAACAGTTGCAATAGCTTCATTCTGGTCTATCATACGCTTGTGCAGTTCGTCTTCCATGTGGAGGAGCTTCTCGCGTTCTGTTTCCATCATGCGTGATACCGGTATGCCGGTCCATTTGGCAATCAATTCGGCGATTTCTTTTTCCGTGACCACTCCACTGATTTTTTCTTTCTGGAGCCATTCCGCACGGGCGGTTTCATATTTTTTATCGAGACGCAGTCTATCTGCTCTTATTTCCGCCGCACGCTGGTAATCGCCTCTCTGCGAAGCGGCTTCTTCTTCATCGGTCATCTGGCGTACCTGATGTTCCAGTTCCTTGACTTCCGGTGGTACGCTTTCTGTATCTATCTTCAATTTACTGGCCGCCTCATCAATGAGGTCGATGGCTTTATCCGGCAGATAACGGTCGGCAATATAGCGTTCCCCCAGTCGCGCGGCACTTTCCAGAGCAGAATCATCTATTTTTATCTTATGATGTGCTTCATATTTAGGACGTAATCCTCGCAGTATTTTAATCGTATCTTCAATACTGGGTTCATTGATAAAGACCGGTTGTAGTCTTCTTTCCAGAGCCTTATCTTTTTCAATAAAACGGTGATATTCATCCAGTGTGGTAGCCCCGATAGTGCGTAATTCTCCCCGTGCCAGTGCCGGCTTGAGCATATTACTGGCGTCAATAGAACCTTCCGCTGCACCGGCACCGACAACGGTATGTATTTCATCGATGAAGAGGAGAATTTCTCCTTTTGACTCCCGTACTTCATCGATTACCGCTTTCAAGCGTTCTTCGAATTCCCCCCGGAATTTACTGCCTGCAACAAGAGCTCCCATATCCAGGGCGATAAGTTTGTGTTCCTTGAGAGAATCAGGTACATCGCCGCTGACAATTTTTTGTGCCAGACCCTCCGCAATAGCGGTTTTACCCACGCCGGCTTCACCAATGACAATAGGATTATTTTTGGTGCGACGGGAGAGAATCTGTATCACACGTTTGATTTCTTCGTCACGGCCGATAACCGGGTCCAGTTTACCTTCACGGGCTTGCTGAGTGAGGTCACGACCATATTTTTGTAAAGAACGATATTTGCTCTCGGCATTAGCATCAGTAACGCGCTGCGAGCCTCTGATTTTTTGCAGTGCGCTATAAATTTTCTCCTGGTCGATACCGGATTCTTTTAATATCCGGACTGCTTCGCCACTGCGTTCACTGGCGATAGCAATAAAAAGGTGTTCCGTACCGATAAATTCGTCCTTAAGTCTCTGGGATTCAGTATTAGCAGCTTCGAACAGATTGGCAATACGTGGTGTGGCATATATTTGGCTGCCGGAGTAAGCAACTTTTGGTGCTCTTTCCAGTGTTTCCTGGACACGTTTTTTTACGGTACTAGTGTTTACGCCTATTTCACGCAAGATATCAGGGACAACGCCATCAGTCTGTTCCAGCAGAGCGAGAAGAATGTGCTCGACATCCCACTGATTGTGGCTCATGCGTCGTACTATTTCCTGTGAAGCAGCAAGCGCTTCCTGCGCTTTTTCTGTAAAATTAGTTTTCATATTATCTCTTTCCTTTCCGGAACCTTAACAGGAATATGTTTTATTCTTCTTCTGATGTGTTTCCCTGTTCCAGTTCTTCCAGCTTACTCTCCATAAATTCTATCTGACGTTGCATTTCCATTAGCCGATCGGTCATGTTCATAATAACTTCAACACCGGCCAGGTTTACTCCGAGATCATCAATGAGACTTTTAATGTGTTTGATGCGTTCGATATCATTGTTGGAATAAAGGCGAATGTTTCCCTGTGACCGCACCGGCTCAATAAGTCCTACTCTTTCATAATATCTCAGCGTCTGAGCATGGATGCCGATCATTTTTGCTGCGATACTGATGACATAGCATGGTTCATCATTGTGGGTATTCATATTAACATCTGTCTTCAGCCTCCCTTAATTAGACCTCAGGGATTTCAGTTCTTCAAATATTTTTCTTTCCCGTTCACTGATATTGCGGGGTAAGACTACTTTTAGTTTGGCAAGCAGGTCTCCCCGCGCCGCATTATTCAAATGGGGCATACCCTGTTTTGCCAGCCGGAATATCTGGCCGTTCTGGCTTTCCGGCGGAATTTTCAAGGATAATTTTCCTTTAGGTGTGGGTACTTCTACTTCACCTCCCAAAATAGCAGTCAGGAAAGGAACAGGCACTTCCGTAATTAAATTATCACCCTGCCGTTCAAAGAGATAATGTTTGGCAACGGAAACAAGGAGATAGAGATCTCCCGGAGACCCGCCATTACGACCGGCGCCACCTTTTCCGACAATACGAACGCGGGAACCGTTATTTACACCAGCTGGTATTTTTACTTCCAGGCGACGGGGAGTACGAACACGGCCTACACCACGGCATGTACCACAGATGGCATTGGCGATTTTACCACTGCCTTTACAGGTGGGGCAGGGTATTTCTTCTTCTATCTGGATAATGCGGCTGGTGCCGGAGAAAGCTTCTTCCAGAGTAATTTCCAGAGGATATTCGATATCCTGTCCCTGACGGGGACGGCGTGATGTACTGCGTTTACCAAATCCTCCCAGGATACTTTCCAGAATATCTTCGTTTCCCATACCGGAGAGGTCATTAAAATCAAATCCTCCAAATCCTCCAGTGTTACTCTGCCAGTGAAATCCCTCCGGAGGTGCGTTAAATCCTCCCCTGCTCTGATTAAACTGGTCGGCATGTTGCCAGTTCTCGCCGAACTGGTCGTATTTTTTGCGTTTTTCTGGATTAGAGAGTACCTCAAATGCCGCATTTATTTCCTTGAATTTCTCTCCAGCGGATTTATCACCCGGATTAACATCAGGGTGATACTTACGGGCTAACTTGCGGTAGGCCTGCTTGATATCTTTATCCGAGGCATTTCTATTGATACCCAGAACTGCATAATAATCTTTCTGCGCCATGCTTTCCCCTTCTCTATTATTTAAGGAAAATTATATGATAAATAGTCAATAATGTCAACAATATAATATGCAGATAAGTTGATAATAAGCTTATCAAGTATCTGATACTAAAAGCTACTGACAAGGCTCTGCCTTAGTATTGTGAGCACAAGCTGGGGAGAGTTGGTTTAGTACGTAAAAATCATGTCAAGGAATTGTTTCAGGATAGTAGCAGTTACTCCCCAGATAAGATGTCCTTTATAGCAGGAATAGTAAGTAGTATAAACAATAGCGTCATTGACGACGATAGAATGGCGTAGAGCGTCATAACCGGTAAAATATTTTAAGGGCACCTCGATAACAAAATCAATTTCGTGCTGGTTTAATTTGAGGTGATGCGGGTAAGGGATAACTCCCACAAAGGGGGTAATGGTAAATTGCCGAACGCTGGTATTCTGGTTTTCCAGACGTCCTAAAATTTCTATATCCCGGGGCGGTATCCCTATTTCTTCTTCTGTTTCACGCAGAGCAGTATCTTCCAGGGTTTTGTCCTGCGGTTCCCATGTGCCGCCCGGGAAAGAGAATTGACCGCGATGGGTGGCTACTGTTTCTGTTCTTTTGGTGAAGAGAATGAACCAGTCGCCATCCTCTTTCTGGAATAAAGGGAGAACAACAGCAGCGGGAATTAAATCGGCATCTTTAGAATGGGGGATATATTCCCGGGAGGCTAATATGTTTCTGATGGTTTTCCGGGAGAGTGTTGCCATATCGACAGTTCCGTCCGGTGAATGCTTTATAGTAGTATGTCTTTCCGGACGGATTTTCTTTTGTAATCCTTGCCACAATTTAACTACCTCTGCTTTGACCTGCTCCGGTGAGGCGGAGGTATCGATAACAACATCGGCACTTTTAATTCTTTCTTCCACAGGTATTTGACTATGGATGCGTGCCAGTGCTTTTTCACGCGAGATGTTATCCCGTGACATGAGTCTTTCCAAGGCGATATTCTCCGGTATGGTGGTGAGCCAGACTTCATCTACCAGAGTAGTCCAGCCGGCTTCTACCAGAAGGGCAGCTTCCACGACAACTACCTGTGTGCCATACTCTCTCAGGCTGTTGATAATGGCCGCTACTTCATTGTACATGCGGGGGTGCATGATACTATTTAGTTCTTTCAGGGCAATCGGGTCGTGAAAAACGATTTCGCCCAGTTTATGCCGGTCAATAGTATTATCAGGGAGCAGTATCTCTCTGCCGAATACGGAAACTAGTTCATCCCAGGTATCCGAACCAGGATTAAATAATTCGTGCCCCAGATTATCGGCATTAATAACCTGTGCTCCCAGTGCCGCAAGAGTATTGGCAACGGTACTTTTACCGCTGGCAATGCCGCCGGTAAGGCCGATTACAATCAACAGTACTTCTCCTTATTAATTTCAGTGAGTTATTTTTTCTTTATCATGTCATGATGTTTTTGACTGTAATTATTTGCTCTCTACTCTGCCCCACCGATATGGTAGCCATGGGGCAGCCGATAATCTGTTCCAGTCTGGCGATATACGCTTGAGCCGCACGGGGTAAGTCTTCCAGTTTACGTGCTGCTTCGGTAGAACACTGCCAGCCATCCATTTTTTCCAGTACCGGTTCACATTTCTCCAGAATATTAAGATTACCGGGGAAGGAATTAATCACCTTACCATCGACACGATAAGCAGTGCAAATCTTTATTTCAGGCAGACCATCAAGAATATCCAGACGGGTTAATGCGATATGAGTAGTGCCATTGACCTGAGCGCTGAAACGCGCTGCGACACCATCGAACCAACCGCAACGGCGTGGTCGTCCGGTTGTTGTTCCGTATTCATGCCCGCGTTCGCGAATCAAGTCACCGGTGGCATCCTTCAATTCGGTAGGCATAGGACCGGCGCCTACCCGGCTGACGTAAACTTTAAATACTCCCAGTATATAGTTAATGCGGGTCGGGCTCAGCCCTAATCCTGTGCAGGCACCGGCCGCCATAGATGATGAAGAAGTAACATAAGGATATGTTCCGAAATCTATATCGAGCAGTGCACCCTGAGCTCCTTCCAGCAGGACTTTTTTATTGTTATCCAGAGCTTCTCTTATCAGGATATTGGTGTCTGTGATAAACGGCGACAGAAAATCGGCATAAGAACAGCATTGTTCGTAGATTTCATCAAATGAAATTGATTTTGCTCCGTAGAGTTTGGTCAGGAGATTATTTTTTTGTGCTACTACGGCCCGGAGACGGCTAGTTAACAAATTTCTGTCGGTCAGGTCACCGGCACGGATGCCGGTACGTGCTATTTTATCGACATAGGCCGGCCCGATACCCCGGCGGGTCGTTCCGATACTGCTGCTGCCACGCTGCTCCTCTTCCAATCCGTCGAGCATAATATGATAGGGCATAATGAGATGGGCGCGGTCGCTGATAAACAGCCTGTTATCAACACTGATTCCTCTCTCACAAACCTGCTTGATTTCTTTCATTAATTCGGGCGGGTCAATAACCATACCGTTACCCATGATACAGATAACGTGAGGATAAAATATACCGGAAGGGATAAGGTGCATTTTAAAAGTGTTACCGGAAAAGATGACGGTGTGGCCGGCATTTGTCCCTCCGGAATAACGTGCGACCATATCTGCTTTTTCAGCCAGCACGTCTACTATTTTCCCTTTTCCTTCATCTCCCCACTGGCTACCTACGATGGCAATTGAGGGCATTTTTCAGAACCTCCAGATATTTACTCAGGGACTCTTTTCCCTGGCTTCTTTATGAACATCGGCAATACGTTGTATCACCGTAATAATAATAAAAACTGCCATTACTATCAGGGCAATAAATATTTGATTGGTAATAACACCGATTGCCAGGACAATGACGCGCTCTGGACGGGTAAACCAGCCTGCTTTGCCCTTCCACCCCAGTCCTTCTGCCCGTGCCCGGACATAGCTGATCATCATCGATCCGGCGAGGACAACAAAAACCAGGATAATTTCCGAGACCAGGTTGCGTTGTAATGAAATTACGAGAACACCAAGCAGCAACGCTGTTTCGGAGAAACGGTCTATTATCGAGTCCAGAAATGCCCCCAATCGTGTCTCCTGTTGTTTGGAACGGGCAAGAGCGCCGTCCAGCATATCAAAAGCGCCGGCTACCAGAATGATAATTCCACCGCTGATAAGGTGTCCCATGCCGATTAAAGCAGCGGCAATGAGTGTAATAATGAAGCCGGTAACAGTCAGGATATTCGGTGTGATTCCTGTCTTTGCCAGAACTGAAACTATCGGTCTTGTTATGCCCTGTTCCATATTGCGGCGGATTTGCTCTAAATTCAAAGCCATTTCTTCCCGGACACGTATTTCTTCCATTATTATATCAATGTGGTGAATTTTCTTTTGAAGCCACGGCATTATACCACATCAATTTTTTTGCGCAACCCGCCCGTGCTATTATACCGAGTTATTATGAAAGCAGCATGACAAATATTGATGAAGGATAGTAATTATTTTCTATTGATTGCGGGATAAAGTTAGTCCGTCAGTTTTATTCTGGTAGTCTACTTATTAACAAGAAAGATGATAGTGTATTGAGAAACCGGTCTGGTATCAGTTTTTACTATCTTCTTTTTGGGCTTTTTCAAGTTGTTCTTCCAGCTCTTCCAGTTGCTGCCACATTGACGGAGGTACAGAGTGCGGCGGCCAGCGGGATTTCAATTCCGCTATTTTCTCTTCAATCTCTTTTATTTTGTCGTTGTTCATTTTCTTAATTAATATTTTAAAGCGGTAAATTTCCTTGCTTTCTTAAATTCCTAACATTTTGTTAAACAGTGTTCTACTTATTTTAAAATCTAAAAAATTACTATTTACTAATTCAAATTGTTCTATTTCGATATACGTATTTGTTCTAAAATCGATTGGTTTTTCTGTAAAAATAGTCCCGAAAAAGTTAACCAGTACAAATTGCTCAATACTTATTGGCTGAATCC
Source organism: Dehalococcoidia bacterium UBA2247 (assembly GCA_002347295.1). Taxonomy (GTDB): domain Bacteria; phylum Chloroflexota; class Dehalococcoidia; order UBA2247; family UBA2247; genus UBA2247. The sequence continues at coordinate 24,087 of DDXZ01000006.1, forward strand.
AATTATCTTCGTCATGTCTTAAATGGTACATGTAAGGGTATCCTATAGGAGCTTTTTCTAGAGGAATCCTTTCTTCGTAATAAAAAATGCAGTTTATATTATTTATTCGTGCTTTCTGCATAATATAAAGTCCTTATGCCCAGAGTTTTTTATATATGCCAGGGCTGGTGAACTCTAATAGTCCTATATCACGTAAATATTGAAGTTGCTGTCTTATTTTGGCTTGGACATTTTTGTTATTGGGATGTAACTGACTCAAATTTTTTTCGAAAGAGTAAACATCTTGAAGCGTGAAAACATCATTACTAAGCTTTAGTAAACATTTAAAAACATCTTTTTCCCATGGCGAGAGATTGAATAGGATACTGTTTATTCCTCCGTCAAATCTCTCTTCTATGTTTTGGTCATTAAGAATCTCTTCGAATAATATTTTTTCAGTAACTTTTATGGTCTTCTGCTTTTCGACTGGGACGGAGGAGAGAATACTTTCAGCTTTATCAATAATATTAAGAGTAATCTCTGGATATTCAGGGTTGTTAAAAATCTTTAAATAGTCTAGTTTTATTTTTTCTACTATCTCATCATGGATTAGGACACCATATTCGAGATTGTTTTTTAATCCTCCAGGGGTTAAATTCCCAGAAGTTATTATAGCCGTGTCGTCAAAAATGAATAGTTTAGCGTGTAAATTGTGCACATTTTTTTGCTTGCATTTCTCTTGGCTTAATTTTCTTAAGGCTGATAAATCAGAAGCACCTGTATAGAAGTGTGCAAGTTTAAAAGAATTAATGTATCTAAAATCAATACCACTTCGTATACTTTGAGTAATTAGAGATGCTGTTTGTAATTTAATAAAAGGACTAGCGAGATAAATATTTACCTTTGCATCTTTTAATAGATGCAGGAAAATATTTTGCCATGGGGATTTAATTATCTCAATCATATACGATCCATAGAATTGAATTTATAGTTTGCTCTTGCCTGGTTTAATATCCTGATACTATCGCCTTGTAGAAGCCTTACGGAGTGTTCCGGTTCATCGTAATATATAGAGAACGGTTTTGCATCACCATAGGTTGCCGTCTTTTCAGAGATATAAAATTCGAGAGGATCTTTAGAAGAAGAATATACAAATTTGTTCTTATTCTTATTACCCGGTTTTTTAGATACTTTTTCTACCATTAGAATCTTATAGAATCCCCATGTTATTTCTTCCGAATTTAAATATAACCTATCTTTACAGTATAAGCAAAATGTGAAAATTTTAAATAGGGCAAGGAATCTGTCGCTCAGGATAAAAGAGTAAGCGATTGTTATAAGTGACTGTTAAAACATACTATATATATTAATATATTAGAGTTACAGGCTGTCCCAAAAGTCCGCTGGAGAGGCAGGTAGTGATAGAGCAGACGGGGTATAATGTGTGGAGAAGATGTTTCTCGCGGAGGTAATGGCGGATGAAGATATTCAGGGAATACAGTATGACGAGGCGAGAGATACCTGCCTTTGCCCGGAGGGTAAGGAGTTGCAACGATGGGCGGTGCAGCAGCGTGAGGGGAAGCCGCCACTCATAGTCTATCGAGGGGAATCTTGCCGGGAGTGTCCGGTAAGGAAGCGATGTACCACAGGAAAGGCACGCACGGTAAGTCGGGATAGGCGCGAGTCGCTTATGGAGGCAATGAGAGAAAAAGCGGAGAAGCGAAGAGGGAAAACGGATCTATACCCAGCGGGGATACACGGTGGAACCGGTTTTCGGAGATATAAAATGGAATAGCAGGAAGACATTGATGGACCTGCATGGCTCGGTGAAAGTGCGGGGTGAATTTTCACTATTGTGTCTGGTACACAACGTGAAGAAGATTGTCAGAGAGTGCTCGATGGTACAGTCAGTTTGCCGGGGAAGTATGATCAGCTGATTGAAGAGGCTGTGCCGGGATACGGAGAAGAACAATTGACCTTGGTCGGGGCTGCGGTGTAAACCTTAAGCCCAAAAGCGAGTAAAAGAAGTCAAAAAGGGTGGTAGGCTTTAAGAGATAAGGATGAAGATGCGGGATGATTGATGGTCGATGCTCAGCCTCGGGCAGAAAAGGTTTTTAGACAGCCTGTAAATACCTATTATTCGTTATAAAATGCCACACCCAGTGTACCCGGACCGGTATGAATCCCCGCAACAGGGGACGTCATCGTTTCAATCAATTCATCGCAATGAAAATCAGCAACTATTTGCTCTTTAATTTTTTCTGCTTTATCCGGATCACCAGCATGAAAGACAGACAGATGGAGAGGAGAATCCTTTCTTGCTCTTTCCTTCACTATTTCTATCATGCGGGGCACTCCCTGTCCCCTGCTGCAATTCTGCTCCAGAACAATTTTACCGCCTCTCATGGTGAGTATAGGATTGACTTTCTCCCAGTCTTCTTCTGTTCCCGGCATAATAAAACGCCCTAACCTTTTCCAGTACTTAAGGTCTTCCGGAACAAAAAAAAGATTCATTTTGGCAGATGTCTCCCGGGCTACTTTTGCTACTGTTTCCAGGTTCGCTCCTTGCGCCGCTGCTCGTGCTGCTGCCAGAGCGACAAAGCCTTGAGCCGGAAAAGACCAGCGAGAATCCACTACTTCAATCTTCATATCTTCCATCATATCTGCTGCCCTGAGAGCAGAGGAATATCCCGTACTGGGGAGTTCCGGAGGCAGGACTATAGCAACAATTCCATCTGATTTGTCTTTCAATCTTTCAAATATTTCCACAAATTCTCCCAGAACACTACCACTGGTCGTCGGCAGTATGCCTTCTTCACGCATACGCCGGAAAAGAATATCTGCGGGAATATCAATCACATCACGGTATTCTTTGTCACCAATCATAAAATGAATGGGGACCATTGTTATCTTGAGGGAATCCATCATTTCTTGCGGGATACTGGAAGTACTATCAGTAACAACTGCTATACGTCTCATATTATCTCCTTAACATTATATTTTACTATTAACAGCGAAAATTCTCCCAAATAATCGGTCAATACAAGTTTATTCTGTAAATTATGTTTTCTTTTCCACACGTTGTCAACAATATGTTTATAAACCAGACGGTTAAAGGCAGAGGCAGACATATGAAATGTCTGCCTCTGCAAAATTATCCCCATTTCAGATTATATGACACAATATTTTCATATCAGGCAATAGTTCCACAACCGAGGACACGTATCATTAATACCGGAGTACATGTTGAACGGAGAATACGCTCCGCCGTGCTTCCCCGGGGCCAGTGACTTATTCCAGAACGTTCATGCGCCGCAATAATAATTAAATCCACGCCATTTTTGGTAGCATAATCAGCAATAACGTCAGCTGTATGTCTGGCCTGCACCCTCGGGGGCAATCGCTTCTACATGAGACAATACTGACTCCGCAAATTCAGAACCATCCAGAGGAACCATAATGTGCTTGTACATTCCTTCTCCTCCTTAATATAAATACCACTGGGTTAATTGCGTTCACCATTCAGTAATACTATTTTGTTATCCCTGATTTGCTGCGTTCCAGAGCAGTGATTCTTGTGGCAACTACCTTTGCCGACTGTGTACGGTTAATTGCTTTATTAATATTCCTGGCTGTAACCTCATCCTTAATAACATCACGTACCCAGATCACAAAATCATTTTTCTCTCCACTAACATGATGACGAAAAGTTTCTTCGGTCATATTTGTTAGACCATCAGCAAGCTCCCTTAAATTCTTAAATACTCTACCATCATGACACCAGAATACTTTATCATCAGGTACGTTCGCTAGCATCGCCACAGCATCCTCTTTTTTTACCGTCTTTATCGTCCTCACCATATTTCTCCCTCCTGTTTCACATGGAATTACTTTAATTTAATGCTTGATGGAATATTACCGATAGCAAACTATCTTAATGTAATCCGGCTAGAAAATTTCATGAAGAAACCCTAAACTAAATAGCTGTATAACGGTACAGCTTTGCATACAGAGCTTCAGATGTTATACTATTACAAAATTATCAATATGTCTATTTATCATGGTATTTCTCGTCCCGCAGGAACGGATTTTTACTTTAACGAGAAAAGAGGATATCTATGTTAAGTGATAATGTAAAAAAAGGAATTGAACGCGCACCTCATCGTACGTTACTACATGCGCTGGGACTGGGCAATAAAGAGATGGGAAAACCATTTATCGGTATCGTTAACAGTTTTAATGAAGTTGTACCAGGACATATACATCTGAACAGTATTGCCCAGGCAGCAAAAGCCGGTGTATGGGCAGGTGGTGGGGTTCCTTTTGAATTCAATACTATCGGCGTCTGCGATGGTATTGCTATGAATCACCCGGGTATGAAATATAGTCTGCCCAGCCGGGAGCTTATTGCCGATTCTGTTGAGATTATGGCCCAGGCTCATGCATTCGATGGGTTGGTCTTTATTCCTAATTGCGATAAGATTATCCCGGGTATGCTCATGGCAGCAATGCGCTTAAATATTCCGGCAATATTCGTGAGCGGCGGCCCTATGCTGGTGGGACATGTCATGTCCGGAGATAAAAGTACTATTATCGATCTTAATTCTATCTTTACCGGCGTGGGAAAAGTTGTTAAAGGAGAAATAAGTGAGGCCGAACTGGCTGAGCTTGAGGAACGTGCCTGCCCTGGTTGTGGCAGTTGTGCCGGTATGTTTACCGCTAATACTATGAACTGTATAACAGAAGCGATGGGAATGGGATTACCAGGTAATGGTACCATTCCTGCAGTCGACAGTCGTCGCATTCAGTTAGCCCGGGAAGCCGGCAGACAAATAATGACATTAATAGAGAAAAATATCCGTCCTCGCGATATCTTTACAAAATCCAGCTTGCAAAATGCTCTGGCGGTAGACATGGCCCTGGGAGGAAGCACAAATTCAATACTACATCTCATGGCCATTGCTCATGAAGCCGGACATGACTTCCTTTTAACCAGAGTGAATGAAATCAGCGAGCATACTCCCCATCTCTGTAAGTTAAGCCCGGCAGGAGTACATCATATTGAAGACCTCGATATTGCCGGTGGCATACAGGCTGTAATGAAGGAATTGCAAGAATTATTAGATATTAATGCCCTGACGGTAACCGGTAAAACGGTAGGCGAAAATATTAAGGGTGCTCATGCTGATGGTGTTATTATCCGTCATATTAATCAACCACATTCGCCCACCGGTGGACTGGCGGTACTTTTTGGTAATCTGGCGCCGGAAGGTGGTGTTGTAAAAAGCGCCGCAGTTGCACCGGAAATGCTCCGGCACAAAGGTCCGGCGCGTGTATTTGAAAGTGAAAATGACGCCACAAAAGCCATCATGAAAAAAACAATCCAACCCGGTGACGTGATTATCATTCGCTACGAAGGCCCCAAAGGAGGCCCCGGGATGCGCGAAATGCTCACGCCAACCTCTCTGATTACCGGATTAGGACTGGCAAAAGAAGTAGCTTTAATCACTGACGGACGCTTCTCCGGAGCTACCAGCGGAGCCTCTATCGGTCACGTTTCTCCGGAAGCTGCGAGTGGCGGTCCTATCGCCGCCGTACGGGAAGGAGATATAATAAATATTGATATACCACAGCATAAGCTCAACATAGAAATAAGTGATGAAGAAATGAAAAAACGCCTGGCAACAATACCTGAATTCATTCCCAGAATAAATACAGGTTATCTCAAGCGCTATATTGATATGGTAACATCGGCAAGTACCGGAGCTGTTTTTGCCACGGAAAAGGATAAGTAGAATGAAATTAAATGGTGCACATATTCTCTGCCAGAGCCTGCTAAATGAAGGCGTTGAGGTGATTTTTGGTTTCCCGGGAGGAAGTGTCCTCACTTTCTACGATACACTGATGCATTATCCGGCGCTACGTCATATCCTGGTGCGACACGAGCAGTGCGCAGCACATGCTGCGGATGGTTACGCCCGCGTAACAGGTAAACCAGGAGTATGTCTGGCAACATCCGGTCCGGGAGCGACCAATCTGGTGACTGGCCTGGCCAATGCTCATCTTGATTCGGTACCTGTTATCGCTATTACCGGACAGGTAGGACGGCAATTCCTGGGTAAAGATGCTTTTCAGGAAGCCGATATTACCGGTATTACCATTCCTATTACGAAACACAATTATCTCATAATGAGTGCTGCTGAAATCGCGGCTACGGTTAAAGAAGCCTTTTATCTGGCTAGTAATGGCAGACCCGGCCCCGTACTACTGGATATTCCCCGTGATGTCTTTCTGGAAGAAGCAGAGTTTGAATATCCTCAAAAAGTATCACTGCAGAGATATAAAACATTAGTTCATGGCCATCCGGCACAGATTAAAAAAGCAGCGAAACTTATTAGCGATGCCAAGAGACCGGTAATTATTTCCGGACGGGGAGTTATTATCTCCAAAGCATTCGCTGAGCTTAAAGAACTGGCAGAAAAAATGCAGATGCCTGTTATTACAACACTACTTGGCATCAGTTCTTTCCCGGAGACTCACACCTTAAGCTTCGGCATGCTGGGCATGCATGGCACCGCTTATGCCAATATGGCAGTATCCCAGTCCGACCTCATTATTGCTATCGGTATGAGATTTGATGACCGGGCAACATGCCGTGTTGACAGGTTTGCTCCCAAGGCACAAATTATCCATATCGATATTGATCCGGCAGAGATAGGAAAAAACATCAAAGTAAACGTACCTATTGTCGGTGATGCGAAAAATGTTCTGCAAGCATTAAATAAACAGCTTACTAACAAGTTACACGCCGAATGGATACAGCAACTGGAATTATGGAAGAAGAACCATCCTTCCACCACAGTACGCAATACCAATGAGCTGCTCCCGCAGTATGTTATCAATAAAATATATGAAGCTACAGAGGGAGATGCTATTATTGTTACCGGAGTAGGCCAGAATCAGATGTGGGCCGCACGTAATTTCTGGTATGACAAACCGGGTAGTTTTATTTCGTCAGGAGGTCTGGGCACAATGGGGTTCGAACTGCCTGCCGCAATTGGTGCCAAGGTGGGCTGTCCTAAAGAGACCGTCTGGGCTATTTGCGGCGATGGCGGGCTACAAATGACCCTCCACGAACTAGCCACAGCAGTGCAGGATAATATCGCAGTTAAGATAGCCGTACTTAATAACGGCTATCTCGGAATGGTACGACAATGGCAGCAACTTTTGTATAATAAGCGTTACATGGCAACACCGATATCGTGCCCTGACCTGGTAAAAATCGCTGAAGCCTATGGTCTTCCCGGTGTCAGAGTTACTGATAAAACTCAGGTCGTACCTGTTATCCGGCAAGCCATGGAATACGATGGCCCCTTCCTTATTGACTTTCGAATTGAACCGGAGGAGAATGTGTTTCCCTTTGTTCCACCGGGAGCGGCACTTAATGAGCTTATTGAAGATACAGATAAAGAGCAAGCTACTTCTGATGAAACATCCAGCTTAATAGTAAGTAATATTTAAGCCTATCAAGCAGTAAAGGATAATAGTATGGCAACTAAATATACTCTTGTCGCTCTGGTCGAAGATAAACCAGGCGTACTCAATGCTATAGCCAGTCTCTTTCGCCGACGCGGATTCAATATTGACAGTATCGCCGTGGGGCATAGCGAACAACCTAATATCTCCCGGGTCACTGTTGTGGTTAACGGTTCTCCGGCAGTAATGGAACAGGCAAGAAAACAATTAAATAAAATTGTTGAAGTAATAAAAACATTTAATGTTAAACCGGATGAATCAGTATCAAGAGAACTGGCTCTTATAAAAGTAAAAGCAAATCCAGAAACACGTAGTGAAATCATGCAAATTGTCAGTATCTTCCGGGCCAATATTATTGATGTTGCTCATGATTCTCTTACCGTAGAAGTAACCGGTGATGAAGATAAAGTGGATTCACTCTTCCGTTTATTGCGGAGTTTCGGCATTAAAGAAATGTCACGTACCGGCCGCATCGCGATGACACGAGGAGCTATGGAGCAAATGCCGGAAATAAAAGAAGATCATAACGGATAATCAGGATAATTACTAAAATAAATTTGATAATAAATAGATAATAATTAGGTGTCATAGGAGGAATAAAAACAATGGCTAAAATATATTACGACAGCGATGCAGATTTAAATTTACTGAAAGACAAAACGATAGGCATTATCGGTTATGGCAGTCAGGGACATGCCCATGCCCAGAATTTGCGGGATAGCGGAGTCCAGGTAATTGTTGCCGAAAAAGAAGGGACTCCGGGGTGGAATGATGCTAAAAAGGCAGGTTTTAAAGTCAGTGATGCTGCCGCTGTTGCTCAAGAAGCCGATATCATTGTTATGCTTGCCCCTGATACAGCACAGGCTGCTATTTATCGACAGGCTATTGAGAAAAATTTAAAAAAAGGCAAAACTTTAATGTTTGCCCATGGTTTTAATATTCATTATAACCAGATTGTTCCTCCCACCAATGTCGATGTTATCATGATTGCCCCTAAATCTCCCGGGCATATGGTACGTCAGACCTACACCGAAAAATCAGGAACTCCGGCAATTGTAGCCATACATCAGGATGCTTCCAAAAAAGCATTAAAGACGGCTCTGGCATACGCCAAAGGCCTTGGTTGCACTCGTTCTGGAGTTATTGAGACTACCTTTGCCGAAGAAACAGAGACCGACCTTTTTGGAGAGCAGTGTGTTCTCTGCGGCGGCGTTTCTGCCTTAATCAAGGCAGGTTGGGAAACACTCGTTGATGCTGGATACCAGCCGGAAATAGCTTATTTTGAATGTCTCCATGAGCTGAAACTCATTATCGACTTGATTTATTCCAAAGGATTAGGATTTATGCGCTACTCTATTAGTGATACTGCAGAGTATGGTGATTATACTCGTGGACCACGTATCATCAATGAAACCGTAAGAGAAGAAATGGAAAATATCCTGGCAGAAATCCAGGATGGTACTTTTGCCCGCGAATGGATTCTGGAAAACCAGGCGGGTTGCCCCAGCTTCAACGCCTTACGGCGCATGGAAGCAGAACACCCTATCGAGGAAGTGGGCAAGCAACTGCGGGATATGATGTCCTGGCTGAAAAAATAATAGATTCCTCCCTCAGTAAGGGAAAGAAAAGACACATTATGGATAAAATAATAATCTTTGATACTACTCTTCGTGATGGTGAACAGGGAGCCGGCTCTTCCTTAAATGTTAAGGAGAAACTGGAGATTGCCCGTCAACTAGAAAAACTTAACGTAGATGTTATTGAGGCTGGTTTCCCTGCCAGTTCTCCTGGTGATTTTGAAGCAGTACAACTTATCGCAAAAGAAATTAGAAAACCCGTCATTTGCGCCTTGACTTTTGCTCAGAATGAATCGGTAGACATGGCATGGGAAGCCGTGAAGGGAGCACAACATCCCCGTATTCATATCTTTCTCTCTTCATCGGACATTCATATATTCAATCAATTAAAGAAAAGTCGTGACGAGATTCTCCAGATATCCTGCGATATGGTAAAAAGAGCAAAAAAATATCTGGATGATATAGAATTTTCTCCCATGGATGCTGCGCGTACGGACCCGGCATATTTAAACAAACTGGTTGCTGCTGTTATCGATGCCGGAGCAACTACTGTTAATGTCCCGGATACCGTAGGATATGCCACTCCGGGAGACCATACTGCTATGGTAGAAAATATCCTGCACAATGTCAGTAACATTAAAAAGGCCGTACTGAGCGTACATTGCCACAACGACCTCGGTATGGGTGTTGCTAATAGCCTTATGGCACTTAAAAGTGGAGCCCGACAGGTAGAATGTACTATTAACGGTATTGGAGAACGTGCCGGAAATGCTTCACTGGAAGAAATTGTTATGGCGCTGGAAACCCGCAAGGATTTCTTTAATCTGGAAACAAATATTGTAACCAGAGAGCTTTATAAAACCAGCCGTCTGGTAAGTGAGCTTACCGGGCTTCCCATACCACGTAATAAAGCCATCGTGGGTGCTAACGCCTTTCGCCATGAATCCGGAATACATCAGGACGGAGTACTGAAAAAAGCAATTACCTATGAAATAATGGACCCACGAACAGTGGGCATACCTTCCAGCAGTCTGGTAATGGGTAAACTCAGCGGCAGACATGCCTTCCGGGAACACCTTGCCGAACTTGGTTACACTCTGAATGACGAAGACCTGAACCGTGCTTTCGCTTCTTTTAAAGAATTAGCCGATAAAAAAAGAGAAGTCACCGACCGCGATATCGAATCTTTAATTGCGGAAGGTATGCGTACCACATCAGAAATCTATCATCTGAAACAGATACAGGTTAGCTGCGGTGAACCAGGTATTCCTACAGCCACCGTTATGCTTGTTACACCCGATGGCAAGACTATCGTAGATGCCTCACCGGGAACCGGGCCGGTAGATGCTGTCTATAAAGCAATCAACCGTGTGGTGAAAATGCCCAATAAACTAACAGAATTCACCATCAAATCCGTCACAGAAGGTATCGATGCCATCGGTGAAGTCTTGATAAGAATTGAAAATGATGGCGTCACCTATACCGGCAGAGGCGCTGATACAGATATTATTGTTGCCAGTGCTAAAGCATACATGAACGCCCTGAACAGATTGCTCGTTACAAAAAGGTAATTTATTCTATGACGCTATTAAGAAATAAAGATAATATCAGGATAGGAAGGATTCTCAAATGACATTAGCAGAGAAAATACTCGCTGCTCATACCGGAAAAACAAAGGTGGAGCCAGGTGAACTGGTAAATGTGCCTCTGGACCTCGTTTTTGCCAATGATATTACCGCACCTATTGCGATTAGAGAATTTAAACGCATTGGTGTAAAGAAAGTTTTTGACCCCAATAAAGTGGCCATGATACCAGACCATTTTGTCCCTAACAAAGATATTGCAGCAGCAGAGCAGACCAAACTGGTAAGAGAATTTTCCCGGGAACAAGGGCTCATCTTTTTTGAAGTAGGACAGATGGGTATTGAACATGCCCTCTTACCGGAATTGGGATTGGTACTTCCCGGCGATGTTGTTATCGGTGCTGATTCTCATACCTGCACCTATGGCGCTCTGGGAGCCTTCTCCACCGGTATGGGTTCCACTGATATTGCTGCTGCTATGGCCAGCGGTGAAATATGGATGAAAGTACCCACATCAATTAAATTTATCTTTCGTGGTAAGCGACAGAAGTGGGTTGGTGGCAAAGATTTGATTCTTTATACCATTGGTAATATCGGTGTTGATGGTGCCCTCTACGCTGCAATGGAATTTACCGGAGAAGTAATTGATAATCTACCCATGGATGACCGTTTTACCATGGCTAATATGGCTATTGAAGCCGGTGCCAAAGCAGGACTTTTCCAACCTGACGAAAAAACTCTAGAATATGTCAAATCCAGAGCGAAACGTCCTTATAAAATATATAAATCAGATGTCGATGCCCGGTATGAGCGTACTTATGAATATAATGTTTCTGACATAGAACCACAAGTATCCTTCCCTCATCTGCCTTCTAATGCCAGACCTATCAGTCAGGTGGGAAATATCAAAATAGATCAGTCCGTAATCGGTAGTTGCACTAACGGAAGAATCAGTGACCTGCGTCTGGCTGCCCAGGTGTTAAAAGGGCACAAAGTCAACCCGTATGTACGCTGTATTATCATTCCCGGAACTCAGCAAATATATCTGGATGCAATGAAAGAAGGACTATTGGAAACATTTGTCGAGGCCGGCGCTTCAGTCAGTTGCCCTACCTGCGGACCCTGTCTCGGTGGATATATGGGAGTTCTTGCTGCCGGAGAACGCAGCATCTCCACTACTAACCGTAACTTTGTCGGACGAATGGGTAGCCCGAAAGCAGAAGTATACCTTTCTAATCCTGCTATCGCTGCTGCCAGCGCTATACTGGGATATATTGCCAGCCCCGATCAGTTATAAATAGTCACAGGCTTAATATATTGTTCGCTAGGGCACGGCATATTGCCGTGCCCCCTTTCTATTATTATCATGTAATCGGTAACGTTCCCTTTTGGTTGTTCTCCTTACCATTCCGTTGTAAGCTTGTCCCGTACGCGATACGGAAACGGAATCCAGAGGGGTGGTGTATAAGGCTGGATACCCTGCCCAAAGGGCACCCGCGTCGGTATGGGATATTTATCACTATATTTAAATTAAAGGGAAAATCCAAATTCGGAGGCAAGTAATTTGCGCGCTTCCGTTGATTGATTAAGAAGATGAACTATTCTCTTATAGTCTGATGTAGGAGTCAGGTCAAGTGCCATCTGTCGGCTTACTGAAAAGGAGGTATATCCCCCACTAGTATTTGTTTTATTTGCGGAAATTCCAGTATTTCGAGACTTTTTCTGTCCATAATATACACCTGATACCGTTGTGATTGGAATATTATAACATGATATGTTTTTAATTATCGCATTGTTTTACCTGATCCCAAAAAACAACCAGATATTAGGAATATACCGGTATTATATAATTTATGGCATTTATCGGAGATAACCCATACACTTCACTTCATTCGGAAGGCCAGTGACCGGCTCTGTTCCCGGCGTTTACAACCTTTTCTTACGGAACTGGTCAGAGTGCTGCGACAACACGGTGAACAGGAAATCACTGCTACTCCGGAGGAACAATTATGCCGGAGCAGACCTGCCACCATTGACCGCTGTCTGGTGCGATATCGCCGGGAGGAGGCCGCCGGGCGTTAACCACGACCAGACTAGGGAACTGGCTCAAGGGTGCCATCTCGGTGAGGACCTTTGCTGACTGGCAGGAGAATAAGCCGGGTTTTCTCGAAGCAGATTTAGTACTATTTTGTCATTCTCAGGCTTGACCTGGGAATCCAGTGTTAATGTGATAACATCGCTCTGGAGATGATGCTTCTTGTTGTCAACTTATCTCTCTGCTGTGTATTTTCTTAAAACCATTCCCTATTTCTCTGCCTCTGGATTCCCGCTCGGAGGCGGGAATGACAACGGAGTTTACTTTCTCCACCCCGCCGCCGGATTGCTTTGGCCATGCCTGGCGGCTTCCTCGCAATGACGATACTGTCATCCTCAACCCGATCGAGGATCCAGGGTATTAGG
>DDXZ01000063.1 GCA_002347295.1 Dehalococcoidia bacterium UBA2247
CGGAGGCGGGAATGACAATAGAGTCGTGACAGGGGGGGTACTAACGGGATTCGAGTACAAAACAGAATGGCAGGAGGAAGATGATATTTTGTCATTTGAAATTATAATTTTGTATTTGTTTGGAGCTTGGATTTTGGTATTTCAGATTTATTTATGCCCTGGATTCTCACTGGAGTTTACCCCTACCTGATACGGGGCGGAAATGACGGGGAGAGGGACAGGAGTGACAGAGGAGAAGAGGAACAAAGAGAAGGTATTTCTTGTTGCGGAACTACCACTGATTTATAATGCAAATATGAAAGTGCTTGTCGTAGAAGACGACCGCAACCTGCTGGATGTTCTCAAGTATAATCTTCGCAAAGAAGGTTATGATGTTATTACGGCAGTAAACGGTGTTCAGGCCCTGGAAAACGCGCGTAATGAGAAACCCGACTTTGTTATCCTGGATATCATGCTTCCCGAGATAAATGGTTTTGAAGTTTGCCGTATCCTGCGTAAGGAATCAGGTATTCCTATTTTAATGCTCACTGCCCGGGATGACGAGATGGACAAAGTTATCGGACTTGACCTGGGAGCGGATGATTACATGACCAAACCCTTTCAGATACGAGAGTTTCTCGCCCGTATCCGGGCAATTTTACGCCGTACCGATATGACAGGACAGCAAGTAAACAAAGAAGCGAAAATATTACAAATAAAAGATATTACCGTAGATTTAGGCCGCCATATCGCCAATTTCCAGGATAAAGTATTAAATCTGACTCCCAAGGAATTCGATTTGCTTGTTTTCTTAATGCAAAATAAGGGAATTGCTTTTAGCCGGGAGCAGTTACTGGAGAAAGTATGGGGTTATGACTACCTCGGCGGAACACGTACTATTGATGTCCATATCCGCTGGCTAAGAGAGAAAATAGAGAACGACCCGGAACATCCGGTATTATTATTAACCGTACGCGGTGTGGGATATAAATTAGAGGCCTGATATGTCGCGCAGTATTTACTGGAAGATTACCATCCCGATTGTCCTGATAGTGATTGCCGTGATGAGTATTCTGGCAGTCTATATGACGAATTCCATTCGTAATACTCAAATGGAGCAACTGCGTTCTCATCTCACAACACAAGCCCGGCTTATTGCCGATATCAGTTTATCCGATTTAAGTATTTCTTCTTCGTACGATAGCATCGACCAACTGGCAAAGAAAGAGGGAGAGGAAATCAATGCCAGAATAACCATCATTGCTCAGGACGGTACCGTTCTGGGAGATACCTGGGAAGACCCGGCAACAATGGAGAACCATGCCAGCCGTCCCGAAATAATGGCTGTCCTGGCTGCAGAAAATAGCGGGGAGAGCATCCGTTATAGCAGCACTACCGGTCAGAATATGATGTATATTGCCGTTCCCATATCCGGTGCAGACGGTATTTCCGGAGTGGTACGCATTGCTCTTCCGTTAACCATAGTAGAAGAAACAGTAAGTAACACCAGGACATCAATTGTCTGGGCGATGGTGATAGGCGCTCTCTCGATTATATTAATGACTTTCTTTATTGCCCGGATGATTACCCGACCGGTACGGAGAATGACCCGTGCCGTACAAACAATTACCGCGGGAGAACTGGGAGGACATATTACCGTCTATACTGATGACGAACTGGGGCAATTAGGACATGCTTTTAATTTAATGTCCCGGACAATAGAAGAAAAAGTTAATGCCCTCTCCGATGAAAAGAGTAAACTGGCCACCATTCTCTCCGGAATAACCGATGGAATTATCATAACCGATGACCGGGGTAATATTCTGCTGGCTAATACGGCGACGGAACGACTCTTTAATTGCCCGGAAGAAAAAATGCTTAACCATTCCCTGATTGAAATTACCCATAATTACGAAATAGAAGAGGTTATGAAGGCTAGTATCAAGACTGCACAGGAAAAATCGGCTCAGATTGAATCTCTCACGGGAAAGTTCTTGCAAGTTATTGCCGCCCCGTTAACAACAAGTACCATGTCCGGAGCTCTTATTATGATACAGGACCTGACGCAAATAAGGAGTCTGCAAACAATGCGCCAGGAGTTTCTGGGAAATGTCTCTCATGAATTGAGAACACCTCTTACTACTATTAAAGCTATTGTAGAGACATTACAGGACGGAGCAATAGAAGATAAAGAAGTAGCCCGGGATTTTCTGGACAGAGTTAATAATGAAATAGACGGAATGACACAAATGGTACTGGAATTAATAGAGTTATCCCGTATAGAAACCGGTACGGTAAAACTTAATCGGGAAACAGTTAACCTTAATTCCCTCGCAAGGGAAGTAATGCGGCGCCTTAATCCTCTTGCAGAAAGAAAGAGAATTACCCTGTGCGCTGACCTGATGGATAATCTTCCTCCTGTCACTGCTGATAAAAACAGAATACAACAGGTAATTAGCAATATTATTCACAATGGTATCAAATTCACCCCCGAAGGAGGAACTGTTACTATTCACACTGCTGTTAATGCCAATGATGTACTCCTTTCTGTGACTGATACCGGTATCGGTATTTCCCGGCAAGATTTACCACATGTTTTTGAACGTTTCTTCAAAGCCGACCGCTCTCGTTCCAGCAGCGGCACAGGTATCGGATTGGCGATTGCCAAACATACCATAAATGCCCATGGCGGCCACATTGAGGTGCAAAGCACAGAAGGTAAGGGCTCCACTTTTACCTTCAGCCTTCCTCTCGGAGTCAACTAATAGCTATCAGCTTTCAGGGGCTGGCAGTTTACAGTTCAAAGTTCACGGTTAGACCCCATTCTACCCTGATGCTGGAGCAAACCGGCACATAGTTGACACCTTAGACCAGGCACATAGTTGACACTTTTTATACGGAAGTACCTTAACAATTTGTTCATCCAGGATACCAGAGGCGGGTCCCTTTTAGACTGCCGAAGACAACTTATTTTGTAATTGTACCATAAAAATCAATATTGCACTTAATTCTGTACTCGTTCAGTACATTAGTGACACCATTACCTCCTTATAATATTGAGGCCTTCCGGCCTCTATTTTATTCCTTTACCCCCCGGCGATTTGTTACAATTAGCTTATCTGGAGGATAAGCTAATGAGAATAGATAATCAGCTTACTTTTACTACTTAGTTCCCCCTGAAAAACGCCTGATGACCTGGCTGGCGGGCGTATTGTTCATGTTCACGAATAAGAATAGCCTCCCTTTTGCTTCTCTATTTATCCAATCCGGGAGGCCTGCCAGGGGTTATGGACGAATATTCTCTGACCGACCCATATATTCACCCCGGGGCTGCCCCGTAGACGGCTCCTCTTGAGCCCGCTACTCTTCAGCCAGTCTTCATTAGCCTGCGAATAGAAACCCCGGTCGCCAGCCACCGCCTTTAGCCTCTTGCGAAACATACGCCGGTGTCCCCTGACGGCGGGTTTGAGCAAAGCAGTATCGGACGGATTTTCTGCGAGCACAGCGTAAGTGGTGATAATGCCGTGGTCGGTGTCTCCCCAAAGCACCTTGCGCCCAAACTCGGTATCCGCCTGTGCCTTGCCCCTCTTTTGCCCAAAACCGCCTTCTTCAGCTTGCCGACCACACGGGTGATCACCCTGATGTCATCATTCAGCAGTCCTGTATCCGTTGGGATGGTGAATGTCAGACTTCCTACCGTGGTGTCGAAGCGCAACTTCCTGCCCCTGATTACCTTCCCCTCTTTCAGCTTCAGCACCAGAGCCTTATTCAGGGGAACGCACTGTCTCCCACAACGACGGGTTTTGCTGACTACCATTATCTATACAAAGCATTGGAGTTGCCTCCTTTGCCCCTATTTTACCAGCTTCGCTTACACTCATCTACACTCGACTTTTTCAGAGGGAACTAGCTATTTAACGTTGTGTATTCCTCTTTAGCAGTTGTTTTCGTTGAAATATCAATAAATTATTATCCCCACTATTCCTGCCAGTACTAATACTATAATCGGGTTCATTTTATGTGTTTGCAGGACAATAAAACTGACTATAGCGATAATAATACCCTTAAGGTCAGTGATACCACCTCCGGTGATAATGGAATAAGCGGCAGCAACCATTAGTGTAATTACTGCAGGACGGATACCCTTTACCACCTTATTTATTTGCGGATTAGTGCCATGCTTTTTAAGAAAGTTCATGAGTAAAAGGACAATGATGACTGAGGGTAGGCAGAAGGCAAAGGTGGCAACTGCTCCACCGCAATAACCAGCAATTTTATAGCCGGTAAATGTGGCAGCATTGATTCCTATAGGGCCTGGAGTAAGCTGAGAGATGGTAATAACATCGAGAAATTCAGCATGAGTCAGCCACTGTTGCGAGAGGACAATTTCTTTTTCCATGAGAGGCAGCGTGGCATAACCACCACCAAACGCAAAGAGACCAATCTGGATAAAAGAGAGAAAAAGCTGAAGAATAATCAAGTTTGCTCCTTAATGAATAATCCCAGAGTTCCTGCAATTATGATGATGAGTATAGGGTGAAGCTGAAAATAGAGTAGTAAGAAGAGTAGTCCTACACTGATAATAACGTTATAGTATTTTTTCAGGGATTGCTTGCCAATATCAATAATGGCACTGATAATGAGTGCCAGTACAGCGGGTGTGGCCCCTTTGAAGAAATTTTGCACCACTGTCATTTCACGAAATTCCAGGAAAAATGTTGCTATAACCATAATAGAGATATATGAGGGTAATATAGTACCCAGCACTGCTATTATCGCGCCTTTTTTCCCCGCCACTTTGTTGCCGATGAATGTTGCTGTATTGACGGCAATCGCTCCCGGAGCACTCTGAGCGATAGAAATACCATCAATGAATTCCTCCATGGTAATCCAATTTCTTTTTTGGATTACCTCATTTCTAATTAAGGGCAGCATGACATATCCACCGCCCCAGGTGAAGGCGCCAATTTTGAAGAAAACGGAGAAGAGAGAAAATAGAATAATTTTCCCGGAATTCAATTGATTTCTTTTCTCGGTGTTATCAGGTTTCATTATCTAAATTCACATTTTCAGTTGAATATTTGAATATAATATACCATGCTGTCCTGTGTTATTATATTTACGTAAGAAAAATCAAGAGAAATAGGAATAAGATATGGTGGATTCAAGAATTGAAAAGTTAGCCCGATTACTGGTGAGCTACTCGGTTAAGGTGTGTCCGGGAGACCGTGTGATAATTAATAGTGGTACCATGGCGGAACCTTTGCTCAAGGAAATATATGTTCAAGTATTGCAGGCGGGCGGGCATCCATTAATAATGTGTTCTTTGCCGGGTACGGAGGAATTATTCTACCGTTATGCGTCGGATGAACAGCTCCGGCATGTTCCGAAACCACTGGAATTAATCATGGAAACTTATGATGTGTGTATCAGTATTATTGCAGAAACTAATACTCGAGCTTTAAGTAATGTTGATGCGGCAAAAGTAGCCATGCAGCGTAAATCCCGTACAGAATTAATGCGGACATTTATGCGGCGTGCCGCCAGCGGGGAACTGCGCTGGACAGTGGCTGCATATCCCACCAACGCACTTGCCCAGGATGCGGAGATGGGGTTGAATGAATATGAAGATTTTGTCTATCGTGCCTGTCTTCCTGATTTAGATGATCCGGTGGGTTACTGGCAGCGTTTCTCGGCACGTCAACAAAAAATTGCAGACTGGTTTAAGGGTAAAGAACGGGTACATATCATCGGGCCGGAAACTGACCTTCACTTAAACATCCGCGACCGGATATTTAGTAATTGTGATGGTCATTTTAATATGCCTGATGGCGAAATATTTACGGGACCGGTAGAGGATAGTGTTGCAGGAACCGTACAGTTTTCTTTTCCGGCAATTTATGAAGGTAGAGAAGTTGATGGTGTTCGTCTCCGGTTTGAGAAAGGTAAAGTAGTCCAGGCTACGGCGCAGAAGAATGAAGATTTGTTGCTTAAAACACTGGATACTGACAAGGGTGCACATTATGTTGGTGAGTTTGCCATTGGGACCAATGAAGGCATTACCCGTTTTACCCGGGAAATTCTCTTTGACGAGAAGATAGGGGGTACCTTCCATATTGCTCTGGGGGCAGGTTATCCAGAGACCGGAAGTAAGAATGAATCGGCAATTCATTGGGATATGATCTGTGACCTGCGTAACGGTGGTGAAATCCGTGTGGATGACGAGTTATTCTACCGCGATGGTAAATTTGTTATCGTTTAGAGCAGGAGGTTGATTCAATACTCATAAATGTGCCCCCAATCCTACCATCCCCAAAGAGGCATACAACCTCACCACCTGCCTCTCCAGCGGACTTTTGGGACAGCCTGTATTATATTATTGTATTTGCCGGTTTATTGTTTAGTCAGATGAAAAGGCACGTATATCATAAAAATTTTAATTTGCCTCCTTATTTACACAAGGACGAACCATCATAACGGGTACGTTAAGTGAACGCAGAAGATGGTCGGCGACACTACCCCAGATCAGTTTTCCTAATCCGGAACGGCCATGAGTGGAAATAATAACCATGTCTACCTTTTTCTCTGTAGCAAATGCAATAAGAGATTCCTGAGCTCTACCTGAGAGAACATGTGCTGTGGCCTTAATGCCGGATAACTGGAGTCTGGCAATAATTCTGGTAAGATATTCTTCTGCCGCCTGTTTTTCCTGTGCTTCCACAGCCTGAGTTTGTTTAACAGGAATCATTACTGTTGATTCACCGGAAATAACGTAGGGGATGATGGGTTCAACAGAGCGCGCAACGATTACTTCCGGAGGGGGGCAGTCCTTGAGCAGTGTTTCAAGATGAGGAAGGACGCATTCTGCCAGTTCGGAACCATCCAGTGGAATAAGTATTCTTTGATACATATAAACCTCCCCAAGAGTTATTCCATCTGTGCTAATTTATTTATAGCATAGTTAGTATGGAGAGAACAAGGAACGGCAGTAACTTGGATTAGTATTTCTTATTCCTCTGTATTTATAATGTGATATAAAGGGATTTTATTATCAATGGCTGTTTATGTAACTGGCAGATTATACCCGTAATGGTAGAAGATTTGATTTATAGTCTTTAAACATGATTATTAATAATTTAAAATAGAAATAATATTAATCGGGAGGAGTAACTTGAATAAGAAAATGAAGTTGGGTATTCTGACCGGGGGTGGAGATTGCCCGGGAATGAATGCAGTAATACGGGCAATAGCCAAGAAAGCTCTTCTGGAGTATGACGTAGAAGTTATCGGGATAGAAGATGGTTATGATGGTTTGATTAATAATCGGTATCGGAAACTGGATTTTAATAATGTTTCCGGTATTGTTACATTAGGGGGAACAATATTGGGTACTTCTAACAAGGCTAACCCTTACAGCTACGCTGTGAAGAGGGGTAATGAGCTTGTCAGGGAAGATGTTTCAGCAAAGACTATTGCTAATGTGCAACGACTGGGGTTGGATTATCTTGTTTGTATTGGAGGTGACGGGACATTAATTATCGGTCACCGGTTATTTAAAGATGGCGTACCTGTTGTAGGAGTACCCAAGACAATTGATAATGATGTTATCGGTACGGATATTACTTTTGGTTTTGATTCGGCAGTGCATGTGGCATCTGAAGGTATTGAGAGAATACGTACTACAGCGCAGTCACATCATCGTGTAATGATAGTGGAGGTAATGGGCCGTAATGCCGGGTGGATTGCACTGCATGCGGGTATTGCCAGCGGCGCGGATATAGTGCTTATTCCAGAGATTACTTATGATTTAAATATCATTGCGGAAAAAATAAGGATGCGGCATCAAAAGGGAAGAAGATATACTATTGTGGTGGTGGCAGAAGGAGTTAAGATTAAAACTGATGTGGATAGTATTCCGGCATCAATTCGTAGTGATAGCATCGGCTTTGCTTTGAGGGCACAAATAGAAGAAGTGACAGGGATAGAGACTCGCGCTGTTGTAATGGGACATTTACAAAGAGGGGGCATACCCACTGCCTTTGATCGGGTATTAGCCACGAGACTGGGCATTAAGGCAGTTGACATAATATCAAAAGGGGAAATTGGTTATATGGCGGCGGTTAAAGGGGACAGCATGGGAGAGGTACCACTGGATATTGTCGCACAGGGGCAAAGACTTATTGCTTCTGATGATCCTCTGATACAGGTGGCACGGTCGGTTGGAACATGTTTTGGCGATCAAGTATGTGAATAATTTTACAGCTATTATCTGTTAAAGAAAATAGCAAAACAACCATACTTGATATAAGTAACGGGGCAGTATGATATTAATTTAAATTTATCAGTTTGGCCGGAATTATTATTTATCCATACCCCGCTGCAGGCCGCGCAGATAAGAAATTTCGCCGACATGATCTAAAGCATGGCCGATAGTTAATGCAAAGAGAAATGCCAGGGATGGTCCGGACTGGGCTTGGTGTGGTGAGGAGGCTTCGGCTGCGTGGTTTTCTTTGCTGTACTGACCGGCAGAGCAGGTTCATCAGAATCAAGCATCCCTGGTAAAATACGAGCTATATTCCTCACCCTGAGCAATGAAGCCTCCTTACATGGCGCAGGGATAGACCTAATACCCCGGATGCCTCCCTCCCTATCATCTCTCCACCCTCTACCTGGTTTAATATCACCAACCTCACCTGCTCTTTCCTGTTCAATGTCACTTTCTCCTTCATGGGTGACATTTTCCCTGAATTGTTACATTAACAGGATCCAGAGATTAACTCTACAACAGATATTGTGTATACTGAAACGGGAGGTGCAAAATGAAAATACTGGTTGTCTATGATTCAATTGCCGGCAATACAGAGAAAGTAGCTCAGGCTATAGGGAATGCTCTTTCCGGTGATATCAGAGTGGTGCGTACTGGAGAAGTTAATCCTGAGGCTCTGGGGGGAATAGACTTACTCATTGTAGGTTCTCCCACTCACGGCAGCAGACCTACTCCGGAAATAAAAACCTTCCTGGGGAAAATCCCGGAAAAAGGTTTGCAAAATATTAAAGTTGCTGCTTTTGATACCAGAATAAATTCCACTTTTACCAGATTATTCGGACATGCTGCCAGCAAAATCGCCGATAATTTGAAAAAGAAAGGCGGTAATCTTGTCATCGCCGCTGAAGGTTTCATTGTAGAAGGAAGCAAGGGACCCTTGAAAGCAGGGGAACTGGAGCGCGCTGCTCTCTGGATTAAACAAATTTCATTGTAGAGCAGTAACAATATAAGTAATTAAAATTAGCGGAATAGTAAGAAAATTATGACTGTGGTCTGGATTGACCGGTACGATGTTCGCTAATTTCATCAAAATAACCGGCGGCCTCGTAGAGGTCATTGACGGTAACACGTAATGCCTTGGATAACGCCAGAAATGTCTTGGCGGAAGGATAATCATAATCATCCAGCTCAAGACGTGAGATATAGCTTCTTCCCAGTCCACTTATCTGAGCTAGTTCCCACTGGCTGAGACCTCTGCGTCTCCGTGCCTCTCTGATAAACTTACCCAGGCTCATATTATTATCTTAATGAAGCTGCTCCGGAACACAGCTCTGCCATTCTTCCTGAAATCCCCTCCTGGAAATTCCCTTGAGAACGACATTTTACGGATATCTCCATATTCTCCTTTGCTACTAGAGTAGCAAAAGAATGTACTAACGTCAAATTAATAAAAATGGTTTTGTTTTTTATGGTTCTGTTAGCTCTGTATTTCCCGACTAATTTTTGCTTTTGGGCCTGTTCCCGGGAGGAGAGTGCCACAAATTATCAAACTTAAGGAAAGTAAACAACATATAATCAGTCCCGGCAGATACGAACCGGTCATATCCGGAAGTTCCATGGCAATAGTATAGACGACAGGCATGGCCGAAGCAATTCAGTGGCGGACTCTATTGTCATTCTTACGACTCTATTGTCATTCCTGCCTCCGCGCGGGAATCCAGTGGGTGGGGTGGAGAAAGTAAACTTCGCTGTCATTCCTGCGCACGCGGGAAT
>DDXZ01000017.1 GCA_002347295.1 Dehalococcoidia bacterium UBA2247
GGAGTTTACCCCGTACCTGATACGGGGCGGGAATGACACGGTGGTCACAGAATCTTATTATTGTAGATAGAGTTTATTTGATGAATAAAAACAGAACCGGACAGATTATCCCTTTGAAAATCAGGGCAATGCTCGCCCTGGTTTTGGTCGTTGCTCTCCTCGCCGGTCCTTGCACGGCACCTGCCTCCGCCCAGTCCTCCACCATCGACCTCGTTCTCGGCGGAGAGGGCGCTACCCCCTGGTCCATCAGCAATATTCAACCCGGAGACAGCGGAACAAAAACGGTCACTCTCCGGAATAACAGCAACTATAACGGGACCGTGATCATCTGGGTGGAAAATATTAGTGAGACAGACGGGGCAGGCCGCGGTGCCGACGATGCCGTACTGGACAAATATCTCGATTTCAACCTCACGGTAATAGACCAGAAAACCAACCTGACCCTGCCGGTATTGACTCATCAATTGCTCCAGAGCTTCAGCGACCCCGCTTATCTCTGCATTACCTCCCTTCCTGCGGGAGCGACAGTAACTCTCATCTGGCAATGGACTTTCCAGGAAACAAACACCCCCCAGAACGATGCCCAGGGTGATACCCTCACCTTTAACCTCTATTATTCCCTTATCGCGGAAGAGCCCGTTATTATCCCGATAAAAACACCCATCCCGGAGCCTGCTGTCGAACTAACAGCGACGCCTATCGCAGCACCAACGGCAACACTCACTCCCGCTCCGGGGAGCGGCTTAATGGTGAATTCCATTCCGGACCGCATCACGGTGGGCAGTGACGCCAGTGCGACCAGCACCTCCGGAGCCGTGGTGGAGATAAATAGTTCTGTTATTACGATCGAAAAAACGGACGATGATATATGTTATGTAAATATCCCGGTCAACTTACCGGAAGGCGAAGTCCTCGCAACCTATACCGATGCCCAGGGAACCACCTTCCGCAATAATCAATTCGTCTTTACCTCCTTTGATGAAACGGGAACACCGGAAATAACAATTATCATCAATACTGAGAACGCCATCGGCAAGGGTAACGCCGCAACAGCTAAAATCAAAAGTATGTTCCTCGATGTCCTGGAGAAACAGGCAGAATTAGCACCGGCGGACCTGACAAATGATGAAATATCCGAGTTCGCGCAATCTGCACATGTGC
Organism: Dehalococcoidia bacterium UBA2247; assembly: GCA_002347295.1. Taxonomy (GTDB): domain Bacteria; phylum Chloroflexota; class Dehalococcoidia; order UBA2247; family UBA2247; genus UBA2247. The sequence goes on from DDXZ01000017.1 coordinate 1,162, forward strand.
TCAATCAATTATCTGCCCGGGTATCCGCCAGTATTGAAGTCACATTACTCACTGTTCCGGAAAATGCTGTTATCCATAGTACCATAACCAATAAGCTAAGCTCCGCTGTTCAAACTGCGCTGCAACTCGTAGTTGTTGATAACGATCAAATTGTGGATGATATTGCCTTCGTCCTGGAAGTTGAAAAGTTTAACCTGCCCAATAAAACAGTACTCGGCGAAGCGAGAATCACTATGAAAGTAAGTGCCGAATACGCTCAGGAAGTAGGAATCGAAAACTTCCGCATCTACCGGTTTGACAGAGAAACCGGACAAGGTGAAATGCTGGAAACTCAGTTTGCCGGCTATGATAATGAAGGTAAAGCGGTGTTCATTGGTGTCTCTCCCAATGGGCTTTCCGTGTTTGTTCTAACAGTATTGGAACGGCTTGCTCAGCCGACGGTTGTTCCCTCTACCGTAACTCCCACTACTACAAACACAATAGATATTGATATTCTGGGTAATGTCACCACAGTGCAGACCGACGCCTCAGGAACACTCCTCTCCTCCGTCCAGGCTACCGACACTGATGGTAAAATCATGCTTAAACTTTCCTCCGGGAGCACTATTATCACCTCAACTGGTAAAATTCCCCGGAGACTGGTAATTGGACGTGTTCAGATTACCCCGCCGGAAAATACGGTGGTAGTGGATGGGATATACCAGATGCAAGCCTATCTTTCTGATAATAGTGAAAATCCCTCCATATTTTCGATATCTTCCGCGGCGGTGTTGACCATACCTTATCAGGAGGAAGATTTACCCAGCGGTTCAATCTCAATATTTCTTAGCTATTATGATACTCAATATGGCTGGATCCGACTTACCCCCGCTGAAATCGTCCCGCAGGGAGAACTCTCCATGAACCTGAGAGGCCCCGCGATATTCTCTATCATGACGGAACTGGGTACTCCCACCATACTGGAACCGTTCTTCAAAGTAAGTAATCTGGTCATTACCACGGAAGAGACGCACACCGGAGAGGAAATTGCCGCCAGTGTTATCGTAACCAATATCGGAGCGGTTGCGGGTACCATGACTCTGGAGCTAAAGCTTGATGGCATTATTATTAACAGAACCCCCATAAGTCTTGAGTCGGGAGAAAATCGTGTCGTGAATTTCAATTTTAAAGTTGATAGTACCGGGATACACACGGTAGAAATAGCCGGCCTGAAAGGGAGAGTAAGTATTACCACCTCCCGAAATATCCTCTCTTTTATTCTGGCCGGTATTTTCCCGATAATAATTATCCTGGCTTACCGTAAGAAACGCAGCGATAAAGACGAGTGGGATACCGGACTGAAAACTAAACACTGGTTAATTGATGAGTAACAGGAGATAATTTCATTACATGGCCAATATTAAAGAGGAAAAACAGGAACAATTAAATCTGGTGAACGAATTAAGCCGGATTATCTCCTCCTATTCCGATTTTCGGGACTTAACGGAAGCGATAATTCACGTCCTTAAAAAATATGTTTCTATAGATTGGGCGGCTCTGGCGAGCATTTCCGGCGGGAATATCACTCTCTCTCCTCTTTCCTCCAGAATATACATCGGCGCCTGGGAAAACGCTGTTGCTCTGGAAAATACCCCTCTGGCATTACTGGTAGAGAAAAAACATGCCCTGCTGGAATCCGACCTGAGGAAAAGTAAGTTCAAAGATAACGAATTCTATTTCAGATTGAACGAACAGGGTATCCGCTCCATAATTTATATGCCTCTTTTTTCCGGGAGGGAAATCTCCGGCAGCTTTATTATCGGCAGTAAGAGGGAAAAAGCCTACCATGACCGGGAATTGAAATTATGCAAATATACTACCGTTCAGATTAACACTTCGCTGGAAAATTATAAATCACAGGAAATCAGTAAAAATGACCGGGAAACTCTGGAATGGTTTAAGACTATCTTCCATTATACTAAAACTCCGCTTACTCCGATTATGAGTTCCAGCGGTCTCCTCGCCGAGGAAATGTATAAACAGAACGATCTTAACCTCCTTTCATCTCTGGCAAAAAATACGGACCAGGCGGTCCATCAATTATGGCGTAATCTGGAACTATTTGAAAAAATAGCAGAGATAGAATCAGTGCATAATCCTCTCATGGATAATACCACCGCACCGAAAGATATTTTAACGGCGTCGGAGAGTTATTCTTACGCCATTGCCGAGAGTAATCCCCGTTCTTTCATCTGGGATATCGCCGATAACCTGCCTGACATCCGCATCGATGCCAGAAGATTGGAACAGGTACTGCGCATCCTCCTTGATAACGCGGTCAGAAGAACAGAAAAAGAAGGTAATATTACCGTACATGCCTACCAGAAAAATAATACCCTGGTTATTACTATTAGCGATTCCGGTCCTTCCATTTCCTGTGCCGATAAACTGGATTTAATGAAACCGTTTAATCCGGAATATGCTGACCAGACTAGATTTCCAGAGCTCTTTTTATCTTTGGCCATCTGCCGCCGTATCATTGAAATGAATAATGGCATATTATGGATTGAGCCCGATGACAGGCAGGGAACCACCTTCGGTTTTTCCCTGCCTGTTATCATAAAAAACGGTGTCTCCCTGAACCGTAAATAGGTTATCCTGAGAGCATTTTGATACAAATCACTAATTTGTCACCGTTTTGTCACTATTGGCACCGGTATTGTCACTTCTTTTTGTTACACTATAAATCATAGTCCTGAGAAAAAATAAAAAGGAAAGAAATAATATGCAAAAAATACTTGCCGTAGTGTTGGTGGTTCTTATCATTATTGCCGCTCTACCCACTGCAGTGCCCGCTTACGCTGCCGATACGGTAAAAGTATTCGGTGCCGATGATAATACCGCCACTGCTATTTTCCCTGCTGATACTTTCGGGCTGGACCGCTGGATAGCATCCAGCAGCGGTACCGTCAGCGAGATTCGCGTGAAAGCCGCCGCGAGCGGAAATATTAAAGTAGCCTTATATAGCGACGATGGTTCCGGAACACCCTTTGAACTGATTGACCGCATCAACACAGTTACCTCCTTAACAACAGGATGGAACACTATTGCCTTTTCCGAGACAACAGTTTCTGCCGGAACATTTTACTGGCTGGCCTATATCACCGATGTTCCCTGTCTCGCTACGGTAACAACGGGAGGAATCTCCCGATATCAGACTTATTCTGGTATTTTCCGCACATTTAATTTCCCTAATACTCCTTCGGGTACTTTTACCATATCCGCAGCATATAGTCTCTGTGCCGCATGGGGTACCGCTGACGCCGCTGTTTTACCCGTGGTGATTAATTCTCCCGGAGGAGCAAGCAATATTACAGCAACATCCGCCACTCTAAACGGTATTTTAACCAGTGCCGATGGTAATACCAATGTACGTATCTACTGGGGAAGTACGGATGGAGGAACCGAAACGTCTTTATGGGAACATAACGAAAATCTCGGCGTCATCAGCACCGGTACCTTTTCCCGCACAATTTCCGGATTAGTTGAGAATGAAACTTATTATTACCGCTGTATGGCTTACAATACTAGCGGTACAGATTATTGGGCGGACTCATCATCATTCCTGGCACATGACCCGCGGAAACTTTTCGGAGCCAATGACCAGACAGGTATCAGTACAATGCCTGGAGATACCTTAGTACTTGATAAATGGACCATGCCCGAAGGAGCAACTAATATTGCCGCGACACAAATCAGAGCAAAGTGCCTCGCCAGTGCTAATATCAAGGTCGCTTTATACTCCGATAACAACGGAAAACCCGGAACACTACTTGCCAACGCTGCTAATGCCGTACCCGTAGTTGCCGGTTGGAATATTATCAATCTCCCTACCACGAGTATCAATGCTGGTACGGATTACTGGATAGCTTTCATTTCCGATAATGCCAGTGTCATCAGTATTACCAATTATGCTAGTGCAGATCAGAGATACGAATCCGCTTCATATTCAAATTTTTCTTTTCCGAATTCACCAGGTTCTGGATTTACTACCAATACCAACCAGTATAGTCTCATCGCTGTCTGGGGTATGGTAACAACAACCAGCGTCCCTGAAGTAATCAATACCCCTTCTGGTGCCAGTGATATTACAGCGACTTCCGCTACTCTAAACGGAATACTGACTTCCACCGGGGGAAGCGAAACAACAGTATATATATTCTGGGGAGACAACGACGGCGGCACGACTCCAACTGCCTGGGACTATGATATAAACCTCGGCGCTAGAAGCGTCGGTCCTTTCTTCGCAGCAATATCCGAACTGGTTAATGGTACGACCTATTACTATCGATGCTATGCCTCCAACACTAGCGGTTCTTCCTGGGCAGCAACATCATCTGTATTCCTGACACATAATCCGGTAAAACTCTTCGGCGCTGATGACCAGACCGGAGGAGGCACCCTCCCAGCCGACTGTTTCATTCTTGATAAATGGATATTACCAGCAAGGGGCATAAGTGGTATAAAAACACAAGTCAGAGTCAAATGTGAGACGGACGCTGATATTAAAATAGCACTATATAACGATAACAATGGCGAACCCGGAACATTGATTACTGCCATCAACGACCCCATTGCCGTAACTGCGGGCTGGAACATAATCAACATTGCTGCCACCACAGTGAGTGCCGGAAATAATTACTGGATCGCTTTCATCACCGATAGTGATAGCGTTAACTGCGTGGTCAACTATTCTCTGACCGACCAGCGCTACAAATTTGCTTCATATGATGATTTTACCTTCCCCGGCGAAGCCGGAACCGGATTTACCAGTGATACTAACCAATATAGTCTTACCGCAGTCTGGGGTATTGTTGTGATTAACGCACCCGTGGTCAATAACACTACGGGTGCCAGCAATATCAGCGCAACATCAGCCCGATTGAACGGTGCTCTCATCGCTACCGGTGGTGCAACAACAACCGTAAAGGTGCATTGGGGAGACAACGATGGCGGTACCACTGCCTCTGCCTGGGACAATAGTGTTGACCTGGGTACTATGAGTCCGGGTTCTTTCTCTCTTGATATATCAGGATTAACCGAAGGTAAAACTTATTATTATCGTTGCAGTGCTACTAACAGTACGGCGACAACCTGGTCTGATGCAACTTCCTTTACCACTCTGGCAGCAATATTAATACCGGAATTAATACCGGACGATGGCAGTAATACTATCGCGACAGATGCGTTAGTACAGGTGGTCTTTAACCAGGTGATGACGCCGTATAATCTTTCCGGCATCGCGATTTCTCCCGACCCGGGTAATGTCAGGGCGCTACTTTCCAGCGATGGTTTAACATTGAACATTACCCATGACGATTTTGATAATGGCACAACCTATACCGTCACCGTTCCTGCTGCGGCAGTGAAAAATAACGACGATATGGGGAACGCTGCGGTAAACTGGAGCTTCACAACAGTCCTTGCTGCTCCCACGGCTCTCCTGACACCCACTCAAGGTGCTACAAATATTAAGGTTAATACCATCATTACGACTACCTTTAACCAGATGGTCACCGCAAATGACTTCAGCAGTATTACCCTTGCTCCGGCCGCCGCCAACGTCGCGGCAGCACTTTCCGGAGATGGGATGACTATGGCCATTACCCATGATGATCTGGATTACAATACCACTTATACCGTAACTATCCCGGCGGATGCGGTGCTAAATACTAACAATATTGGTAACGAGCAAATTTCCTGGAGCTTTACTACTGTTATTCCTCCTGCTCCCTCCGCGGTCGTCTATCCCCTGGCGGACAGCACCTCGGTAGCAGTGGATACTACGATCACCGCCACCTTTGACCAGGAAATCACTGGGGTAGATCTCTCTATAGTTAACCTCTCTCCTGATCCGGGAGGATTAGCGGTATCAATTAACAGCAACGGTATAACTCTCGATATCGCCCATAACGCCCTGGCTTATGATATGACATATACCGTCACCATTCCGGCGGGTGCGGTAAGCAATAACAACGGAATTCTTAATGAGGAAATTACCTGGAACTTTGCCACTCTCCCGGAAATGTCCCCGGATCTGGCGCACACCCTCAAGATAAACACGATAAGCCGGCTCGAGGATTCTTTCACCGGTGCGAAAAACGTGGATAACAAAATTAGAAACGCCATTACTAATATCAATGACAGTCTTTCCCCGGGACTTTGGATTGATGAAACACATCTGGTAAGCACACACGGTATTACCGTCTTCCACAAGGAAAAAGTAGCGGCGGAAGCTCTGGATAATCTCACCGAAAAGACCGGAAATGCCGTCTTCGATGAAGTTATTGCCGACCTGGTACAGGCAGATATGGTCTTAGCTCAAACCGCGATTACCGAGGCCGAGAATACCCCGGTGGGAAACAGTAATTGGGTCAAGAAAGTGGCCCGGGAAATTGCACAGGCTCAGTCAGAATACGAGCATGCCCTGCAGGATAACGCCAGGGGGAACTACACTAAAGCCATTACCGGTTTCGGTCAGGCCTGGCACCACGCTGACCTGGCACTTAAATTTGCTCTCATGAATTATCCTTAAAAAGATTATCACCAGACAAACAAAATACAAAGAGTGACTGATTTTTTCAGTCACTCTTTTCTTATCCCGTATTATTTACTATTAATTATTTCCCCTCTGCTGGTGGTTTTGCGGCATCCTTTTCCATTTCTTTACTTTTTTCCCTCAGCCAGCGGTGAACTTCATCCAGGGCAGGTGGTGTGACACTGAAAATTTCGATATCCTTAGGAAACTGCAGCCAGTTCCCCTCCCGGATAAAGACAATCCCTGCCTCCCCTGCTTTTAGTGTTTTTTCAATACTCTGTATAAAATGAGCATACCTTTTTTCCGTTGCTTCACGATAAGACCGGGAGACCTGCTCTGCTACTTTTTCACTCATAAATCCCATCATAATAAAACGTTCCCAGTCCAGGCATTCGTCTAACAAAGCCTTATCCTCTGCCGCTTCCAGAACCGCTCCTGCCTGACATCTTCCTTTTATCAACTCGCAAACATCCGGATTGAATTCTTCCAGAAGTTTTATTCCCTCCTCCCCTCCTGCGGCCACTGCTTCATGATAGATATGCTTCGTCTTTCCGATTTTTTCTTCCAATTTATTGACATGCTCTTTTACCTGACTCCAGTAAAGCCCAATTTTAGCCACATATTCCAGAGGAGACTCTTTGCTTTTAAAAACCAGGGGTACCACGTATATTTTCTTCCCGGCGATAAATTGCTCTGCCTCCGGTTTTTCAATTTTTCCTATTTCGTCCACCATTGCTTATACCTCTTACCCTATTTTCTAATATTACTGAATCTTAACTTTATCAGATTTACTCCTTTTTTACCACTATAACTATATGGTTCGGGTTTAATATCGATTTATTTTTGATAATAATTTCGGGACATTACGGCAAACCTTCCCACCAGATCCTTTCCCGTATCGTGGTACGGAAGCACCGCAGTGCTCGTGGCAATCTGGCATCGGGGGACGAGGAAAATATAACCAAACCAACCCATCCCCACTAGATCACCACGTCGCTTTGCTCCTCGTGATGACAAACAGTATTTGGTGTCATTGCGAGGAAGCCGCCAGGCATGGCCGAAGCAATCTGGCGGTGGGGTGGAGAAAGTAAACTTCAAT